>CAZAXX010000004.1:0-67451 GCA_964489265.1 uncultured Coxiellaceae bacterium | reverse complement strand
GTTCCAAATTAATCAGGACGTCATCGCGAGCCTATTAGATTGTAGATTGCCGCGTCGCACAAAACGCTCCTCGCAATGACGATTACGGCATGATTTTCCACGCACCATTTATTTTGCAATAAGTATATTTTGACAAGCCGGGAATTTTTTTGGCCTCATTGAATATCGTTAAATTCCGGCAAATTGTGCCATTTTGGCGAATCGTATGTGATGGAATTGCATATCCCCATGCACCTGAATTTGGATTTTTCCAGCTAGCTTTTTTCCCATCTGATTTAGAATTTAATGCAGTTTGAATATTCGCCGACATCATTGCCGCATCTTGATTGGTAAAGTTGGAGATGGCTGAATCATTTAAAAAACTATAATTACTTGCATAGATATTTGCAGAGAAGATACAGCTCAGAAAACTGATCAGGAAAATCTGGGTTGTCTTCATAGCCAAACTCCTTCAAAAATTTTCAATAATAATTCAATTATACCTTATTTTTTAAGGTTGATTTGAGTTGTCCGTAATAGAAATACTGATTTCATTATTGTTTTCTAATAAGGGTGCTTGCATGTTATCAGCAGTTTTAGACGCTGAGAAAAGAGTAGGTCCATACCATACGAGAGTAGGCATATCACGTTCCGCGGCCCAGTTCTCTTTGTCTATGACCCATTCTTCAATTTCTTTTTTTAAGGCGAGATCAGGTGTGACAGAAGTGATGGGTTCACGGCTAAATGGCCATTCATAATGAACTAGATTTGCGATCGAGCTATCATCTAACAACCACTCAGGATTTTCATTAACGATCTGTGGGTTTTTCATCAATGTCTGAGTAATAGGATCCAAATATTTTTCTGGTATGACATGCTCAGGATCGTCTAGCCATTTTGTTTTAAGCAAACGATCATGAAGAGCTTCACCTGAGTGTGGTCTTTGGATATAAATTCGCGTGCTTACAATGCCTCCCGCGATTGCGCATATAACAGCGGGTACAATTAAAAAAGGACCATTGTTATTGGCTGCTCTTTCTGAATCAGTTTCATTTTTTGCTTCTTTCTCAGCTTTTTTTTCAAATGCGTCCAGAATTGTAGTATTGGAGCAAGCCATTTTTTTACCAGCAAATTTACAACTTTCGTAAGGCGGTTTTCCAATATGCGAATTTATATAATCACTTTCATGAATTCCTTGTCTGCTGGCATAGTAAACAACTTCAGCATAATAACCAGCTCCAATGCCCACACCACCGCCAGCTGCGGAAAAACCTAACAGCATGGTTAGCCGTTTTAAGTAATACCTGAGCATGAACATCTCCTTATAATTATTTATTGCATCAAAATAGCAAAAATAAAAATAATTAAGAAGGAGATTAATAAAATGTAATTATTTTGTAATTAAGATAGGTTTTCGGCAGCAAAAAATAATTGCTGCCGATTTGTAAGATAAGAAATTAATTTGTAAGCGCTAATTTTTGTGGAGCGTCTACTCCTTTGGCATAACGAATTTGATCTTGCACGGCAGGAAATAAATCATGGGGTAATTCTAGTAAACACTGAACAAATTCGCGATCGACATTCCGCATTTGTTCTGGATGTTCATCGCAATAATTTAGGAGACGTTTGCTGATCTCACGGAGACCCTTGTAGGATAAATCAAAAGTAAACCCAATTGCGCCACCCGCTAAACCGCCCATTGCTATGGCAACAAATTCAAATATTTTTGCAAAGGCACGTGTCAGCGTGCATTTAATAATAAAATCACCTACCGCAAAAGCAAAATAACCCGCGCTCGTTGACTGGAATATAGCAGTGGCCATGCTGGTTGCTGCAACTCCAACACTGGTTTTGGCTGCATTGGTGACCTCGGTTTCGCTTATTGCATAACCAAGCGCAGATCCGAGACCATAACCTGCTGATCCTAAGATCACACCAGCAGCAGACATTGCTTTAGTTGCTGGCCAATTAGTTGTGTTTGCATTTTTTTCTAGGGCTGCTTCCATTTCAAGTAATTTGTTACAAATAGGAACTAACTCAGCATCAATATTTACTAGCAAATTATCTTTTTGAAAATAATCTCGTGCAGCTATTTCTAATTTACCACGCTCTTCATGTGAGTTAATGAAACTACGAAATGCCGATAAACAAGCTAATGCTTGTGCTGCATCTAATTCTGAATTCAAAATTTCTTTGCACATCGTATATAAAGTACTATTGTATGCACTACGAACCCAATAGGTTGCTTCAATGGTCGCAGTCATATATAGCAGTAGTCCCAATGTAATTCGTTGCGAACGTGTCATGGTATCGGGCGATAATTGCTTGTCATCATCGCATTCAATGCTTCCTACTAATAATGCTAATTGCGTGAGTAAGACGTGATTTTTATTTATGTATGAGAATAAAAGCCCAAGCCAACTATTATTCTGCGCAGTTTTAATTTTTTTATATTCTTCTGGTAACTTCTTCATATGTTGTTTAATCGATTGTTCTGTCGGAATAGCGCGAGCAATTTTGGATATTTCATAGGGTATGGCATCAAGCAGGCCGCTTAATACTTTTTTAATTTTCTTTTGTAATTCATCGATAGTAATCGATTTTAATAAAGGGGCTAACTGAACAGAATTATCGGTGATAAATTTATAAAATTTATTTAAAGCAATCAATTTATCTCTTTCTGATAAGGTATTTTTTGCAGAAAGATTTAATCCGGTACCGATAAAAGAATAAAGAGCACTGCTCGAATTATAAAAATAACCTTTTATTTCCGGGCCAATGAGCTCATAAAAATAAATATTTGCGCCAACTACTTGTGAAAGTGTTTCTTTATCTCTTTTCTCTTGGGAAGAAATAAGTTGAAGGATGACGGTCAATTGATCTGCTAATTCTTGATGAGGCTTTGCTTCAAGAGAAGAGGGGATGTGTTTTAATAATACGTCTAATTCAGGTGATATATAAGGCATAATAGTCTTCCTGACAAAATTAAGTTATAACCACTAACTACTTGATATTAGATGTTTGAGCTTAAGGAAATATTAAAAGAAGTAAGGCTTTTGTCATCCTGAACGAAGTGAAGGATCTCCCAATAAATATGAGGAGATCCTTCGAGCAAAAAGCGCTCTCAGGATGACAACAGCCGTTATTCACCGGACAGTAGTGCGCCCTGTGGGAATGCTACTAATGCGACTTAAGCTTAAGACCAACATAATGATATAAGGGATATTTATGTTCCGCTTCAACCTCTTTGGTTGCATATTCTCTTATATCGCCCATCTCACCAAGTAATTTATAACGGGCATCTGGTTTAAATCGCCCACCTGTGACGGTATTTTTAATAGGTTTGTGTCTTTTCTTTTGTTTGCCGGAAAAAAATTGCGTTCCCTGGCTTCCTTCATAAGTTTCAGCCATTTCACCATCATTTGCTTTATCACGAGCTGTCTCATACATTCGTTGAGTTGGGAATTCCTTGCTATCAATCTCATGTGAGACAAAGAAAGTACCAAAACGATCATTCTCGATTTTTTTAATTTTGCAAGAAGGATCGCTACTGTCGTAAACAGCACCAGAAGGCCATGTAAATTTTTCGTCAGCCGGTGTTTTTGTTTCATCATCAGATTTATCTTCCGAGTCTGATGGTTGATCTGTTTGTGGAAGTTTTTTTGGTTTTTTTTCTTTGCCAGGTTGAGGCTGTGTGAAAAACATATTCGGTGTGGCTGCTTTTCTGTATGCTTCTATTTGTTCTTTAATTTGAGTATTAATTGTTTGTGCCTGAGCTGCTGGTAAATGAGCTTCAACTGTTAAGGTATTAGCGTTTATACAGAATATGGCTGCAATCCCATTTTTTTCAAATATTTTACCTATAATGTTAATGACAGCACGTTGAGAAACATTTTGTATGCGTTCTGCAGAAAATACAAATTGCTTTCCACGTTTCCAAGATATATTGGTATCTGCAAAAACTTGATTAAAATAATCATGAACTTGTTGCGTTTTTCTATTCATTTCTCTATTCAAAAGAAATTTTCTATATTCTGCTTGCCCAAGCAAATAAAATTCACGTGCATCATAAAGCATTGAGCTGACTGTACTTAAAATTACGACATAGGCAGCAGATTTATGTTCAATGTTATCTGTCATTTTGAAAGATGCATAGGATACCAGTAGCATAAATAAAGCCGTGCCCTTCATGCTGTATTCATAAAGTTTTTCTAAGGTTTCAATTTCTTGGTTGGAAGGTTGAACAAAGGTGTTAAAAAGATAATTAACACTTGGATTTATAAGAGCGAATCGAGTTACACATGCGCCCATAATGAATATGGACATGAAATACCAACTCGTAAATTCAAAGGTATCATCAAACGCATCTTTTTCAATTACATTAGATATGAGTTTGGTAGTGAGTCTACGCTCTATGAGTGATGCATTCACCTCTTTGTAGGATTTGCTGATTAATTTTGCCAGCGCAGAAAAAGATTTTTTATCAAGTATAGGTCTGTGCATGATCATATCTGTACGTGTGTAAGATATACTTTTTGAATTTATAACTTTTTTTGCTTCGCTTTGTTTAATTGTATATAAATGACTTTCTTTTGTTGCGTTACTTCTGAGACCTAACAGAGTTCCATAAACATCTTGATAATAGTGTTTAATTTTTTTTAATTGATCAAGTTCCGTAATGTTTTTAGAAAGTTTGCTCCTTTCATCTAAAATCTTGGATTTGGAGGCAATACGTTTCGTAGGGTCACTTTGAGTCGTATCGACAGGATGGTTCGGAAATGCTCTATCAAGATGTTTAGCCAATGTATCAGTTAGATTAAGTGCTTTTTCGTGCTGTAAATAATATGCATTAACTTCCGATAGGTTATACGATGACATCGCCACTAAAGTCTTAGCATTCATCCACTGAATATCGGCAAATATACCTTTCGATAAATTAACGTTTTTCCACAACAAGCCGGGTAAGAACATCCCAATCAAAATCGTAACAGGTCGCAATATTTTTGGGACCAGTCTTTCGTAACGGACTGTTAGTGGTAATTGTTCAAAATTATCAACTGGTTGCTGTGGACTTGGACGGTCATGCATTTCTTCACCATTCGGCTGTTTTCAGTGTGTTTTCAATGGTATCAAATACACTCTTATATAGCAAAAAATATACTATAATATAGCTATTGAGGGGTGTAATTAATGCAAAATAAAAACACTTCAAGCTTATTTGCAATAAACCTGATTATTATATTGTTAGGTATGGTGTTGTTGACCCAATTTTATAGTCTTTTGTTTCGTAATGCTTTTTCAAGTGTCGGCTGGATCGATTTTCTCAATGAGTTGCTTCAATATAATGAAAATAACTTTCTTAATAATAAACTCATTCTTTTTTTAAAAAGCACAGCGCCTTGGAGTACCTGTTTGTTTGCAGCGGGACTCTTAATCAGTTCACTCGCGTGTCTCACGCTTTTAGCGAGATCATATACCTGCATTATAGTTGCGATAGGATTTTTTATTGCATGGTCATTGAATTGGAATGATCCGGGATTGTGGCCTTTTGAATTTTTGTTTCCGGCAGTTTTTGCATTGCTAATTGGATTCAGTCTGCGTACTTATTCCTGGTTACCGCAATCTGTTTTTTTGCAGTTAGGCTATTCTGTCATGAAAACATTGTTAGCTATCCTTATATTAACTGCTGCACTTTACTATGTAACGTTTATTGCTTACAGAGATCCTGTTTTTGCGAACCTAGTTGCAATATCTTCAGCGACCAGTTTTTTTATCATTAATTCGGTGCACTATTATTTGCAAAGAAAACCAAATCAAGAGCGTGATGATAAAGGTCGCATCGATACATATCTTGATATAATGATAATTATTATCGGTTCGATGTTGGTGTTACAAATCTGTATCAATTATTTCTCAGGCGTATTTGTGTTAACAAATTTTCGCGAAAATATTACCTATTTTGCTGATAATACCAATGCCATCTGGCTGAATAAATTTCTTTTGCTGAGTGTTGATTATAGTCAATGGCTACTTCCGCTTTATGCTATTTTTGAAATTTTCCTCAGCATCTGTTTATGTTTGCTTTTGGTGCGTGGTCCTATGTTATTACTTGCGGCTGTATTATTTGGTGTATTAGCTTTTTCAGAGTTAGGTGTTTCTGCTACGTGGCCGCCTGAGCCCAACAATCTTACTTGGGAATGGGAATTGCTTTTTGTGACTGTGGTAGCATTTATCATAGGCGTACAAAAAAGTCTGCGACTAATAGAAAAATTTTCTTTAAAAAAATTGATTTTAGGTCCTCCGTTTGGGAATAATTTTTCATTTGTGGGTGCTTTGATAATTTCAATCATCTCCGGTATGTTGCTATATTGCGTAGCATTGACAGCCCATTTTTTTATTGGAGATTCATATCGAATCACAGCCGGTTATTCAGGAATGTTCTTTGCGATTTTAGTTTTCATTTTATTAATAAGTAATAAATTAAGATCCTAAGAAAAATCTTTTAAACTTATTTTCGCCAGCTAATTCAGCAATCTTTCTCTTTGATTCATTGTCAGGAATTACCCATGAATTTGCGCTCATGGGTTCTAACATAATATTTTTATTCACAGGGCTAAATAAATTGTGCTGTTTGAGTATTCGATCGAGTAGGGCTTTTCTTTCGTAAGTGTGACCATCGCTGGCTTTCACTGGATCTTTCATCTTGTATCCAGTGATAGGACAAACATGCAGTGGATCAGCGGGGGTTTGAAATTTAGAAAATAAGCAAAAATAATTTCTTTTGGATGAGACAATAGTATTTTGAAATAGGGTCGATTTTTTTAGAATCTCAATAAAAAGCTTGATTCGTTTTTTTAAATCACGATCAAGTCCCACTACGATGATGCGATAACGTGAATAAGGACACTTACCATTGAGTTTAGCTAATGTTTTATAATCGTATAAGGTAATTTTTTCATTGTGCATAGTACAGGTGATAATAGGATTTCTCATTAATTTCATTGTGATTGGATCGATGAAACTTTCAGGTAATGGCAAGTCATCCCATTTATCTTCCTGTCTTGTTTTTCTGGGTGTCCTCCGCACTGTAGGCGGAGTGGTGCAGAGATATCCTCCGATGCACGAGCCAATTGCAGTTCCTATGCCCCAATACGGTGATGTAGTTGTGGCTGCATATTCAGTTCGGGCTTTAACTACTAGAGTATATTCTGTCAATAATAAAGAGCATGTGAACGTAGGTATGAATGAATCGTTGGTCCAGAAACAATTGGTATAGGGTCCGACTCCGACATGTTTAATAAAATAATTATTGATATAAATTATTGGACACGCAAAAACCGCAGAGGTAAAACCGCATATGCCACCCAGAATGTATCCTTTCAGCGTATTGAATTTTCTACTATCCATAGTATTTTTTCCATTACCAGCTTCGCAGGGCCAACGTATAATCGCTATTTTATAACCGTTTAGCAACGACTAAATTTATAGAATCAAAATGTTGAACCAGAGGAGTACCGATGGTACTTTATGTTCGAAAAATTAAATTATTAAGGATATTTTTTATGAATAAAATGATGACTACCTTGGTCGCCGCATTAGCGTTGACTAGCTCGATGGCGTTTGCAGCTAATAAATTAACTGTGCTGAGCCCATCGAACCTGGAATGGTTGCCTGCAACTGATTTAAAGGGCGCAGAAGTTGCTATCATTTCTGGTAACCCTGAAAAGAAAGAACCGTTTATTGCTAGAGTTAAGCTACCAGCTAATTTTCAAATACCTGTGCATACGCATCATATTAATGAATATGATACTGTGATTTCTGGTGCGTTATATATAGGAACAGGCGCAAAATTTGATGAGGACAACGCAGAAAAAATTTCTGCTGGTAGTTTTGTGATGATTCCTGCAAAAGTGCAACATTATATTTGGACGAAGGATGAAACTATTTTGCAAGTGAATGGTATGGGTCCTTGGGGTATGGTTTATAAAAAGAAGGGTTAAAATAGTGTCATCCTGAACGAAGTGAAGGACCTCCATATATAAGGAGATCCTTCACTTCGTTCAGGATGACAAATAAAAAGGTAAAATTAAAAAAAAATGACAATCAAAATCTATCACGTAGACGCATTCACCGATAAGCTATTTCATGGCAATCCCGCCGCAGTTTGTGTTTTATCAACGTGGCTGGCAGATGAGGTGCTTTATGCTATTGCCAGAGAAAACAATCTGCCTGTTACCGCATTTTTAGTGCGAGATCAAAATAAATTTAATATTCGCTGGATTACCCCGGAGTATGAGCTTGATCTTTGCGGACACGGCTCTTTATCAGCTGGTTTTGTTATTTTTAATTTTCTTGAACCTTCGTTAAAAAAAGTCGATTTGAAGTCGCGCACTGAATTATTGCAAATTACGCGTGATAACGATTTTATTACATTAAATTTCCCAGCTAAAGTTATCGAAAGTGTTGCTCTCCCTTTGCTAGAAGAGGGGCTCGGGTTGCGTCCTAAGGAAATATACCAACACGGAAATGAACGTTGTTTAGCTGTTTATGCTTCAGAAGATGAAGTACGACAATTGCGACCAAATCTGTCTATTCTTAAAAAAATGCCGCACCGCGGCATAACAGTGACAGCGCAAGGAAACGAAATCGATTTTGTTTCACGAACTTTTTATCCGCAAAAAACGATTTCTGAAGATCCTGTGACTGGCGCTTCACATTGCCTATTAGCGCCTTATTGGTCGAAAAAATTAAATAAACAAGAGTTACATGCACGACAACTTTCGGAGCGTGGTGGTGAAATAATTTGTCGATATAAAAATGATCGCGTACTCATTAGTGGGAGAGTCGTGTTATACATGCAAGGTGATATTGATGCGTAATGTATTTATCCGCGAAATAAAAAAAGAAGATGAAGAACTTTTTATTGCAGCTATGCAACAGAGTCAGTCGCTGCATGATCCTTGGCTGAAAGCACCCTTAAATTCTCGCGAATTTGCTGACTATTTCAATGCGTACCAACAATCTAACCAAAAAAGTTTTCTGGTGTTTGAACATTCAGGAAATTTAGTGGGTGTTTTTAATGTCAGCGAAATAGTTCGTGGAGTATTTCAAAATGCGTATTTAGGTTTTTATGGCGTTGCTGATTTTACGGATCAAGGTTATATGAGCGCCGGTTTAAAATTGGTTTTGGCAAACCTATTTCACGAATTAAAGTTGCACCGTGTCGAGGCAAATATACAACCTGACAATGTGAAGTCTATACAATTAGTCAAAAAAAATGGATTTCGTTATGAAGGTTTTTCACCGCGTTATTTGAAAATTAATAATGAATGGCGTGGTCATGAGCATTGGGCAATGACTTATGAAGATTTTATAAGAGATGACAGCGATGTCCTGAAAAAAGATCATGTGAATATCGTTGATTATGATCCGGAATGGCAGGCTCTGGCAGTTGCAGAAATAACGCAATTACGAGCTACATTACCGCCAGCTAAAATTATCGATATCCAGCATGTCGGCAGCACGGCGATTCCAGAAATGGCAGCCAAACCCATCATCGATATTCAAATTGCTGTGCCTTCGTTAGAAGAAATGAAAATAATTGCGGTGCCTGCGCTACAAAAATTAGGTTACGAATATTGGGAGGAAAATCCAGATCCAACTCGAATATTTTTTGTAAAAGGGATGCCACCATTTGGCGAAAAGCGTACTCATCATGTGCATATTGTTGAGCCCACTTCAACTCATTGGAGTGGAAAAATCAATTTTAGGAATTACTTGATTGCACATCCCGATATTGCAAAAGAATATCAGGCATTAAAAATTAAATTGGCTCAGCAACATCGCGATGATCGGGAAGAATATACGAAGGCGAAAGGAGAGTTCATTAATAGAATTTTGCTACTTCATCGTACGAGTATACGTTAATGCACAATATTTTGCGACTGTCGCAACACAAGTCGTTGTCGCAAACATTCCATGTTTGAGCCACTCGCATAGCTGGGAGGTAGGTTTTGCTTTAGCATCTCGTAATAGTAATTCTAAGCGCTCAACTTCAGTTTTTTTCATAAATTCGCGCTGCTCAGGAAGAAGTGGTGGCATGATTAACAATGCAGAGCCAGTGACAGTGATCGTTGCAGTTGTCCCTTTGAATACATTGCAAATACTTTCTGAATGATTATGTCCATCCCATACCAATCCCTTAGAGCGAAATGTACCGGTATGCGTGGCAATCACACCGCACTTATCTCCAGGTTCACCCAAAACAGTGACAGTCTCATCTAACGCATGGCGTAGTGTTTGTTGCTCTGTGTGCAACAGTATGACGCGATCCTTTTTATATTCAGAACGCAACGCCATCATGACACCTTCATGATGATCAAGTCGACCGCCGCTGGCGCAGATGATAGAAATGCTTTTTGCATTTTTTTCGTCACAATATTGAATAGCTTTGACTAAATCCGTTAGATCCTGATTTTTTGCAGGTACAATAGTGACACCAAAAGTACCGAGGTAGGGTTCAGATTTTTCTTCAAGCTCATTAAATGTTTGTTTGATTCCCCAGATATTTTCTTTTGTTTCTTGCACAGAATCAAAATCACCTAAAATAATGTGTGGTCTGATACCGAGCCGCCAGAGTTTATTGGCTGCGCCATCCAGGGCAATAATTTTTTTACCCTGTATTGCCGCTTCAATGATTTCTCGTACCAAAAATGGGCCATTCGCCACAATAATATAATCGTGCATAGTTAGATCGGAAATAGTAAATAATTTAATCATTATACTATATGATGGCTACAAAGCAATCTGTTAAGTTTATTGTTTGCAATTATCTCAGATGCTATCATCCGTGAATTTTGGATTGTTACAATGAATTTGCGCAAATTAAACGATGAAATGATAGACAAGCAAGTGGCTAATGTCGATCTCGATGCTGAGACGTGGGAGTTGCTTCTTCACAAACAATTTTGGGGAGATCATGAATTACGCTGGATTGACGGTGAGTTCAAAGCTTATTTGTTAGCTCAAATAGGAAAAATACAAAATGCTTCCGTCCAGCAAAATGCCATGTGGCAAGCACTCAGCAAAGAAAGTTTTTTAGGAAATGTATTTTATATACAGCTAGAGCTAACAGCATCTGGAATTACCTCGGGACCATTAAAAGCAGTGGCAGAACAGTTAAATAAAACTAAACTGCCTTTTGATATTGAAATAGAAACACTAATAAAATTACTGCGAGATCGATCTTTGATGCGAGCTATAAAAGAAAATTATCCGAACCTTTATAAGAATTTACGCGAACATAGTTTGCATCTTTGTCCGCAGGAGTTTCGTGAAATTTCAGAAAGCAATATGACTTGGGTGATGCAACGGTTAGCGGGAATTAGGTTTGATTTTAGCACTGGAATTGATGTTGTTGTGCCGGAAAAGCCAATCCAAAAAGAGGCTCCTTTATTAGAGTTGGTTGATCGAGTTGAATCTCCGGCTGAGTTTCAATCTGTTAATCCTGAAGGAAGTATCAATACAACAAAATCAAATTCAGCTGAATTAAGAAGGTAACTATCGATGATGGATGAAGTAATTCAATGGAGTTGTCATTACCTGTTATCTCGAGGGATGATACTGAAGAGTCATCAGCCTGAGGTTGTGCAAGACAAACCATGGTCTTACGTAGTTCGATTTGAGACAACAGATGGTTATATTTACCTGAAACACACGCCAAAATTAATTGCGTTAGAAGCTGAGATTACTCAGATTTTACATGATCAATTTCATGCATCTGTTCCAGAGATTATTGCGCACAATCCAGAACTGTCTTGTTTTTTGATGAAAGATGCAGGTAGGCCATTACGCGAAATTTTGAAAAAGAAATTTGATGTCAATTTGCTTTGTCAGGCGATTCAATTATTTACTTCTATCCAAATACATGTTTCTGATCATCTCGAAACTTTTCTGGATATCGGTGTACCTGACTGGCGTTTGGATAAAATACCTGATTTGTTTGAGCAATTTCTTATGCAGAAAAATCTGTTAATCAAAGATGGTTTAACCGAAAATGAAATCAGTGAATTAAAAAATTTGTTACCAGCTATTTCTACGGCATGTAAAAAACTGGCTAGCTATTCAGTCAAACCAAGCATTGTTCAACCGGATTTTCATGACAATAATTTATTGATAAATGATCTATCGGGAAAAATTACGCTGATTGATTTAGGTGAAATAACTATTTCACATCCATTTTTTTCATTACTGACTTGTTTGCATCAGGTAAAGAAGCATCACGGGTTAACTGAAAATGATAAAAAATATCAGGAAATCATTGCTGCCTGTTTGCAAAATTTTATAAACGTAGAATCAAAAGAAAATTTGCTGGAAGCATTTTCATACGCAAAAACACTTTGGTTAGTGTATGGCGCATTGGCAGGTGATCGATTGATGAAGGCGTGTGGTGAAGAAAAGCTTCAGTTATTTCAGCCTGGAAGACTGGTTGAATCGTTAAAACAATTGCTAAGCGTAGGCATGCTATAGATTGAATATAAAAATAGATAGAGATATTATACGACTCCAATTCATTTCGAATGGATACTATTAATTAAATGGAACTTATATATGCCTTTATCATATTTATTTAAACGCTCTCCTAAACAAGAAACTCAAAAAAAAAGTAACTATTCTTTTTCTAATTGGTTCACTCACTTGGCTTCGTACGGACAACGCTTAGCAAATGCAGTGCCGCTTATTATTTTCGGAACGATTGCTGGTGCAACTTTTGGTAAGGTAATCGGTAATGCCTTCGGTAGAATGAAAGATGATGAATTATATGCAGAAGATGAAGCTCGCACGCTGGCTTTAGCAGGCTTTCTAACACAAGCTATTGCTAGAAATATGTTTGATTCCTGTGTGCAACAAGGCATAACTCTTTTTGTATTACTCCAACAAGATTTTCAAAATGAGATTTCAGATTATATAGACATTGGATATATGACACTCAGTTTGAATTGTATATTTGGTGGTAACTGTAAATCTATAAATTGTTTAGAGAGCATCACTGAGCAGGCTGCTGGTAATAAACAAAAACAGCATGATCTTGCACGTACTCAAAATTGCTTTTCACCAGATAATTTTTTACAAAATTTACATTCGATTCAGGCAGAAGCGAAAGGCTATCCAACACTCCAGTTAGGTTGTAATTATTCTGAGCCTTTTGATCTAGGTTCTTTGAATGCCATCGTCACTCAGTTAAAAGCGTTGAATTTTGACAATAGACAATATTGTGATTACTCCAAATTAAGACATGATCCTGTCGTTTTGTCTTACCAAGACACTGGGGAAAGGATGGGTCGTTTTGTGGGTGCATTAGTAAGTGCTGGTTTTGGTTTATTTATCTTGCCAAAACTAGTTAAACAAACCGCGCCTCAACAAGCTTCTACGAATGAAGAGTCGAAGGTTTCTACGCGGACTAATCAAGGACCAGGTTAAGTTTTTTCAGGGAAGCCACAGGATCTCCGCTTTATAACAGGGAGATCCTTTGCTACGTTCAGGATGTCTCCGCGTCATGCGGAAGCAAGCGTCGATTAGCACGAAAATAAGTAAGCGGAGATTGCTCCAGTAAATCAGAAAATTTTTCCATATACACACACGCATAGCGATCCACTTGATAAGCAAAATACGTTTCTTCTGCGCCAGCACGAAATATTCGTCCCCAATGCGGGTTATAAAAAGCTATTTCTTTTTGCAAGAGCCGAGTAATTTCTTTATCAATGGCTATAATTTTATGTTGAATGTCTGCAAGTTCTTCCGTGTAGGCATCCGATTTTTCGTCAAAGCTTTTTGTATAAAGATATACATTTTTTTGTTCTAATTCTTTTTTCATATTCATGGCGTCATTAATTTTTTGTTCGACTGGAAATGCTTTTTTCTGTGAAGCAATTTCTTCACCTAATTCCTCAACCACCAGTGCTGTGCGCCAATTACAATCTTTTTTCAATCTTAAAATATCACCATAAATATGATCGCCAATATATAAAATTTCATCGCCACTAATTTTTAAGTCGTCAGTAAATTTTCTCGCATTGCCACCTTGATAGATGCCCGGCGTGATCGTGCCATAAGTATTGTGCATCGTACCATCTTCTGGATTGATCGCAAGAAACTGCAAATTGTCATAAAAAAAGCGCGGTTTATTTGCTTGCGTGATCACAAATTCAAATAAATCTTGCCAAGTTTCGCCTTCTTTTAAAAAAGGATTAATGGCATATTTCAATAAAAGATTCGTGTAATTATATTGTGAATTCGTTAATAGAAAAAATTTCTTTCCATAACGCAGATAATGTTGTATGCCTTCAGCAACTTCTTTTTCCTGTAAAACAAACTCCGCCAAGTTTGCCGCTATATGTTCTTTCAAGCTGCCATCGGCATGCACTTGATCAACCGAGCGCAACACATCAGTTGCTATAATATGGTATGAAGGTAAATTATAAGTTTGCTGATCTTTGAGATCGATGAGTTGGCTGTACAAGACACAAAATGCAATTGAAAAAGAAGTATCAATGGCGATGTAATTCGGATCTTTCAAATCAACATAGACACTACGATAGAATTTCTTTTGATTGGTAAAACTGATTTCATGCGTCCCATGATAACTTTTTCTGATCGCCGCATAACGACTCAGTTTTAATATATTGCCATTTTTGCTATCGATAATTAAGCCGCGAATAGAGTCGTTAAAATTAAATTGCAGTTGGCGTAATTCGGCAGGATAGTTCTTATCTTTAATCAGTTTTTCGATAACCATGTTATAGACGAGCGTTTCGAATTTTTTAATGTTATACCGTATTAAAGTATGATCCATGTCTAAACCAATGTATTTGATTTTTTTCATGTTCAAAATACGATTGACGAAAATTTTATGGCTCATGGTTTTCCCTGTGACTTGAGTCCTGTCTATTATCTTTTAGAGTAACACTTCCGCGGGGAATTTTGTAGATACTATCGCTAGCAGTGGAGGCGAACGCCTGGGGTTGTCCTCCCATCCATTTTCATTTCCTGCCCGAGCTCAAGACCTAAGACCGTTCGAAGGTAGCACTTATCCTCTTCTGGGAAAATCGCATGCGGCAACTGTAATAATTTATTCGCCCAGCGCACAAATAATTCTTCCTCTTCGGCTTTTTGACATAACTTTTTGGGTTCTTCTTTTTTAGCACCAAATAGACTCGTGATACCTGTATAACTCACAAGTGATTTCGCAGTTTCAAGATACGTATTCGCGGGTGTTTTTAGATTACTGATAAAAGTTTCAATTTCTAGCTTAATTGCTTGAAGATTCTCGCGTGATATTAATCTATCCGTCGTATAGTGTTCTATCACATTTATTATAAAATCTAACAATTGGTTAAGCAATTTAATTCGAAAAGATAGATGAAGCTCAGAAAGTTCAGTGATATTTAGTAATGCTAAACATTCTTTATAAAGTGTACTGCCTTCATTAAGCATGCCACCTTTGGATGACAAAATCCAACCCTGAGCATCGATATGCATCGCAACAAATATCAGTGAGGCTAGACGAATTTGTCTTTCTAATCTATCACTCTCAATGATGCTGCTATCGACTGAGCAAGTCTCAATAAGTTGCAGAAATTTAATTGTTTCTGCTCGATCCTGATTCCCAAACCAGCGACTCTCAGTCAATTTGTTATATTTAGCCGGCAGTTTTTTTGTATAGTCTTGCAATTTTTCCAGGCTGGGAATGATTGATTTAAGCCTTGCTAATTTAGGATCTTCCTTCAGGATATTCTTAAAAATTTCAAGGGTCAGATTTTCTAGCTCTTGTTTACTCCAGGGTAGATCGCGGGTATCTTCAAAAGTAAATTTAGTTTGAAGATGGTTATAAAATTCATCTAGATCCAGCAGGCGCTGATTATATTCAAATGCTGCTGGATTTATCTGTAGTTGTGCTAATACCTCGGTTAGTCCAGGAATCGCTCTCTGAATTCCAAAAATTAACAAACCTCGCGCAGCACTTAGCAGGGATTCATTTTGAGTTAACTGTAGGAGTAAATTCGAAAATCCCAAGCTTTCGGAATCTTCAATTAGCTTAATTTTTTCGGCAATTAGGCGTAGGGTTTCACGAGATACGCTGATATACGGCATAACTGTCCTTGTCAATTAGGGCTACGCTAAAAAGTGTAACAGAGGGAACCTTAAGAAATACTTAAAAAACTCCCAGAATATCTATGACAATTCTTCAAAAATTATTACAATTGCCTGGTTAATAAATCTGGAGAAAGCTTGAATGCAAGATATTCACCAATTAGCTAAAACATTTATTGAAGGCGAGTGGCAGTATAATGCGGATGATAAAACCCTCAAAAAATCATTTGCTTCAAATAAGGATTTATCAGAACTAAATTTGATAGATGAGGATGGGTATTTAGATTTCAGCCTCAAATTAGCCATTACCAATTTATTAGGTAATGATGTTTTAACTCCCGATGTAGTCGGTCCATTTGGCGATAAAGATATTTTCAGTGGCGATACTGTAGAAGATGAAATATTTTATAATATTGAATTATGCAATATTTCTGAATCAACGATCGATGCATTACAAAAACTTTCAAATGTAGTGATTAAAAATAAAATTTCAGAAAATTGCTAACAATTTCAATTGCACATGGATGGGTTTGATAATGTTTACGCGTTTTGTTGAAGGTGTTTATAGTTATTGTAAGGACTTTTATTATCGTTTTAAAGCAGCGCCACATCGTGATCAAGGGTTGATTGCAGGCGCTTTTTTGGGCGCTTTGTATTCTGGCTTGCGATCACTTTTTATAGAAACACCTTTGCTGGTGCCGATGGTAGGCGTGATAACGACGTCTTCTTCAACTCGATTTATTATGGCAAGTGTTTTAGGTGGGACAGCAGGGTCGAATATTGGCGATCAATTAGGGCAGAGCATTGATGTATGGCGAGGCGATAAAGAAATAAATAATGAAATATTTTTGATGCGTCTATTACCTGCACTGTTTCTTATTGCGGGTATTATTTTAACTTATACGTATAAACTTTATGAAGGAAAACCGGTTTTTGCATCAATTGAAGGATTAAGTCAATTTGAGATTTTAATTTTTACCATATTGTCTTTCGCATCACTTGGTCGCACAGCAGGTTTTAGAGGCGGACGGATACTTGATGTTTTCACAAATAATGTTTTAGTCAGTGATTTTGGGTTATTTCGATTGGGACATTGTATTGATAACACGCCATCTGAAGAAAAGCATGGATATGCTCCCGTAATTAAAAGAGATGTTCTAACATCACCATAATCATTCCGATGCTCACGGCTCAGAAATCCACTGATTAATAACATCAGCAATTTGCTCAGGATGTTGAAACGTCATCGCATGACCGCCATCTTGCCAACGTACTAATTTTGCGTGCGGAATTTCTTTTTTCAAAACATTTGAATTTTGATAAGGAATAATATAATCAGATCCACCACTTAAAATTAATACGGGTATTTTTAATTCGCGTATTTTTCGCAGCGCAGAAGTATCTTTCATCCACGCAAGAACTAAAGCTTGTTGTTGCTTGATAACAGTAGGCGATAAAGGAATTTCTTGTGTATTTGGATTAAATCGATCGTGAAAAAAAGTAAAAAACATTTTTGAACGAGATTCCGGTGGAAATAACAATTTTAAAGCGAGTAAGTATTGCTTGAATTTACCATGTGGTTGCTTATAGAAATCTGCTTCCACTTGCTTATTGGGTAAGGTTGGTTGAATTCCAGCAATAAAAGTATTTACCAATATCAAATGATCTACTGATTTTGGATAGGAAATCGCAAGTTGCTGCGCGATCATGCCGCCCATTGAAATACCTAACACATTCGCATGCGCTAAATTTAATGCGGATAATAAATCATGTGTATCGACAGCAAGATCATAAGCCGTGTAATTTTTTGATGAATTGATGGAGCCACCGACATTTCGGTTATCAAAAATAATCACATCGTGTTTTTCAGCTAACGCTTTTAGAAAAGTCATATTCCATGATTTTACGTTAGCAAAATAGCCTGTGATTAAAATTAACGGCGTGCCATGACCAAATCGATAATACTCAATTTTTCCATTCGGAACTTTGATTACTTGTGGAAGTATATTATTAGAGAGAGTATCTGCTTGTGCTTTTGCAAACAAACAAATAATAAATACAAACACAAATAAAAATTTTTTCATTTTAATTCGCTGCTTATGTTAATAAATCGACTAAAGGTTTACGCGCTTCCGGTCCATAAGCAACGCTACCGACAGGAACTTTGCCGTTGATCGCTTCCGAAACTTTTGCAATCCAAATCGGTCCAAAGCCGCCGCATAATTCGATCATTTGCGCGCCATTTGCAATCATTTCTTTTGCAATATCAATTACTTGTTCTTTATTATGAAAAGCAATTCCAACAGTTGTAAATGTTAATTTTGGTGTTTTGATAACGGCACGATTTTCTTTGGGATCAAGGTCAGGGCCTAAAAAAATGTAGGCAAAATTGTTAAATTTCATGATAAGTCTCCTGGTTCTGTTGAAAAGTAGCATAAATCATAGTGCTTTTGTAGACAATTGTTAATCACATTTTTTCTGAGTATGATTAACTATCTGAAAAAACTCATATAAGGGAGCTATTATGAGCGGTAGTCGTGATGGATCTTTAAGTCTAACTGATTTTACGACGCAATTTTCTTCTCTCGTACTATCAGAAGATAAAACTGCACTTCAAAATTATTTTCAGGAAAATGTACCGAAGCTGCAGTCGACTATAAAATCGGGATCTCAAATTGCGGTTTTTTTAAATATACTTCCAATCGAGCACTGGAAGAATTTTATAAGTCAGCTGGATCAAGCTTGGTTTAAAGCGTTATTTTCCGATGGAACTCAATTAGGAATTTTGTTAGAGAAAATAGTGAGTTATAAAAAAGCCAATCAATTTGGCATGAATCCTATATTTAAATTTATCAATGTTGAGCTTGTTGATGATGCGCTGATACGTTGGCAACAATTTCTAGCTTGTTTAGATCCGGATTGGCAAGAAAAGTTGGTTGATAATCCTGTCGAGCTTAATGCAATTCTCAATCAGTTGGATAGGAACGGTGATCTAAAAAATACTAAAAAAGTAGAGCTTTTTTTAAATAATTTTTTAAATCAGGAAAAAATAAATAAGCTTGATACGCTACTTTCTGTCTTAAATCCTGCATTACCTGAAGCAAAATGTTTAAATGCGACCGTGAGTTTGGAGTTCGTTCAGATATTCAGTCCAAGGAAAGTTTATAAATTACTTTTAAGAGATAAAAAATTTGATGAAGTGTTATCTATTATCGATAAACATTCAGATAAATCATATTATAATGCATTGCTATTTGCGATAACAAATGCATGGCATTATGAACGTGAAAAAAATCCTGCAGAATATACTACTGAATATGAAGCGATTCGGGGTTATACTCGTCAATTCAAGCTTGAACTCGCAGCTTATTTAATGAGATCAATTGCGGATCAAAAATTAATTATCGCGACTTCCGGATTAACAGAAGGTCAATTAGGACGGATTTTCAAGCGCTATACGGAAAGTTTGACTCACACAAATAAATTACATTCTTGAGGTCTCTATGCCAATCAAACACATTGTTTTATTTCCATTTAAATCATCATTTTCAAAAAATGAAATCGAGCAAGTCATGCTAGCAATAAAAAATTTAATGAAAACAATTCCAGAGATTGTTTCATTTTCATGGGGCGAGAATAACAGTCCTGAGAATTTGCACCGCGGATACATGCATGGGTTTGTCATGGAATTCAAAAATGCGCACGACAGAAAAATTTATTTGGAACATCCAGCGCATGCTAAGCTCGTGCAAGAAATTATTCTTCCTGCCATGGCTGATGGGCCATTGGTGTTTGATTATGAAGTAGGGTAGCCAGACCCAGGTGTAAAAATAGCAACAAAAACGAATTTATAGTACAATACGTATTCGTTTTATTGTTATGGCACTGTCATGAAAAATGCTATATTAAATAATAGGTTAGCGAATTTGCAAGAAGCCTCATCGCTTCAGGAGGCGGATGCTGAGTTAAGCCAGATTATGAATGATCTGGGTTATGACAAATTTTCCTATAATTATTATTTAAAACAATACAATGGCGTTGACACACTATTACACGTGTTATGTACCGAACAAAGCCAGGCTTGGCAAGCGCATTATAGTGCCAGAAATTACGAGCAAATTGACCCCATTCACAACAGCATGCGAAAAAGTGTTATACCGGTTAGCTGGAAATTGGAAGATGAATTATCCAAATGTGAAGATGATCAAAGACAATTTTTTCTTGAAGCGATGGAGTTTGGTTTGCGTGGTGGCTTTGCGGTTCCGCTTCATTCCGTGCAAGGTGAATTTGCAAATTTGGTCGTGCAAGATGTCGCAATCGTAAATCACATTAAAAAACAACCTGAAATTGAATACACTCTGCATTTAGCAGCACATTATTATCATGCGCGCATCATGGCTCTGCTTGTGCAAGCACGTTCGACTAATCCAGATGTGTCTTTGACAAACCGTGAGACAGAGTGCTTGAATTTAACTGCGCAACATAAAACAGCGAAAGAAATCGCGCGTATTTTAGATATCACGCCACGCACTGTCAGTTTTCACATTGAAAATATTATTAAAAAACTTTTGGTAAAAAACAAATATCAAGCGGTGATGATCGCCACTCAAAATGGTTTGTTGGATTGATAGTGCTTTGATTCGATTTCAGCCAAACTTTGTTTTTTTGTTTCCGGAACAAAACGTAACACAAATAATAATCCTAACAATGAAACACCGCTGAATAACCAGAATGTATTTGCTACGCCTAATTTATGTAATACCGTCAGAAAAAATCCCGCTACTAAAAATGCAGTGATATTGTTTATCATCACAGTCAATCCGATTGCTTTAGCACGAATTGCTTTGGGATAGATTTCTGCGATGATTAGCCATGTCACAGGGCCTAAGCCAATTGCAAAACCAAAAAAATAAAGTAATAAACAAATTAAAAATAGATAGGTATGCATATCAGTCGGCAGATAAGAAGCGATACTTAGCATCGCTAGCGCTATACATTGACAAGCTAAACTAAAAATCAGTACCGGCCGTCGCCCAATCGAATCGAGTAAAAATAACGAAACAATGGTAAAAATAAAATTGCCACTTGCGATAATAAGTGCTGAAGAAATTGCAGTTGTGGCAGCTTGGTGTTGAATCGAAAGCAAAATTTGTGGTGCAAAATACAAAATTGCATTTATCCCTGTAATTTGTTGCAAAACAGCGAGCCCAATTCCAATGAGAAACGGACGCTGGTATTCTCTGCGTGCTAGATCCTTAAAATTACTATGCGAAGATTTTTTTTCATACGAATGAATTGAAGCAGGCAAGAAAAGCGTTGCTATCAGTAATAAAAAGGCCCACAGCAAACCTGTAGCAAACATCAGGCGCCAGGCAGCATAATGTGCGAGCCAAAATCCAAAACAATATCCTAAACAAATGCCGAAAGTAATTGCCAGCTGAAAAGCAGCGATAAATCGACCACGAAATTTTGCGAGTGATGTTTCTGCTAAATACATTGGAACAATTACAAAAATTATTCCAATCGCGCTACCTACTAAAATTCGCGCGAAAAACAGCAATGCAACAGTCATGGCAGATGCGGCGAGCGTAAATCCCAATAAATAAATCACGGCTGCAAATGTAATAAAAATTCGTTGATCAAAACGATCTGATAATGTACTAGCAATCAGAATGCCAAATAGGATTCCTGGCGTAATCATGCTGGCAAGCATGCCTTGTGAAGTTTCAGTGAGTTGAAAGTGTGATTGAACAAATAATAAAGCGCTACCAATCACACCTGTATCATAACCAATTAAAAGACCGCTTAAAGAAGCTAATAATGGTAAACAAGATTTTAAAAATGCGGTCATATTTGCCTATACCTGTGAAAAATCACAGTTACTTTAGCCAAGTCTAATTGACTATCATTATAACCTACTTTTAAACCGAGGTTATTTGTAATGAAAAATAAGTCTTATTATTCAAAACGTTTTGCCCTCACTGTGATTGCTTGCGTAGTCAGTACCAGCAATTTTGCAGCTGCTTCTAAAGCACCTGCTGCCAACGAATATCCCACTTATGTGAGCGCGAAAGGTATTTCTGCAAGTGCGCAAATACCGATGCAAGCGCTTTGGTTACATATGAACGCGAGTCGGGTTGGCGGTGTGACTTTGCCGAAAAGTTATGACATGACTGGTTATTGGAATTATATGGTGGCAAATAATACCGACTACCAAAATTATCTTAAAAACAACGATATTGGTAGATGCGTTGCTGTTCCTGGCAATAATGCAACGATTGAACGTGCGATGCAGCAGCAAGGTTTGGATATTTATGATGGTGCGGTATGGCAAATGGCAATGGCTGTTGCTGTCAAAAATAACCCGGTGCTTTATACCCAAGATGTTGAAGATTTCAAAAATTTCCTCATGACAGGCGTAAATGGCGGTTTTTCATCGTATATGGCTTACGATGGTTATACTTATAATGGCGTAAAAATGCCTTCTGCTAAAAATTCTTATTTACTTAAATTTGTTTCACCTTCCTGGGCTCTAAATTATGATGCTATCAACGATTGTAATTTGCAGTGGCCTGAGTGGAGTGCAGTGACTGGCGAAGAAGCGTGGGCAGTCTTTATTGGTCCAGTTCAGTCAATTTATCTCTTGAATGACGGTGCTAATAATCCAAACTGGTCATCGGTATCACAAGCGGGCGATTATATTCAACTTGGAAAAAATGCATTGGGTGCTGTTAAACAAATGCAAGCACCGACAGGTGGTGTTTATCGCAACGTAGCATTACCAGGTCAGCCACAAAATTTTGATATTTCTGTCGAAAATAATTTTTCTCTTTATGCAGGACTCACGATTTTCGAACAGGCATTAAAAGCACGCGTGACTACCAATAGTGCGAAATTGAAAACATTCAAACTTGCTAATGCGAAAACGCACACGCAATCAACGGCAATGAGTCAGCTTCAGCAAACACTGGCTTCAGATCAAGATGATATCAACACAGTAAACACAATCAAACAAGGTATGGTGAAGTTCTTTGCGGGCCAGGGTGGTGTGAATGTGTTTGATCGCACTGGCAATTATTTTTATGCAGGAATTAACGGCACAACGGCAGGAACAGATTTTGCGGTTGACGTGCAAACGTGGGGCTCGACTGTAATTGCTTCATCAAAGAAAGATCCGAATGATCCAAATGATCCTGATTTATTAAAAGCAATGACGGATGCGTATGGCGCTGATGTGATGTATAACATGTTGCAGGCAGCAATTACAAAAAGTGGTTATCTCGATAGTAATAATAATTTGTTGGGTGTTGGATATACTACACAAAAACCAACAGATAGTTTTTACGAATTATCAGGTGAGTGGACGTTGGGTGCGATCAATGCAGCGATCGTATTAGCGGATCATTATAAAAATGACTCAGGCAAGTATACAACGCTGATTTCCCAAGCACAGAAAATGTTGGATGGTGTGACTGCTGAGACATCCAGTTTATTGGGTAGTCCAACTGGAAGTACTTCACGAATTGGTTATCTCTATGCGAATAAACGCGCTTTCATACCGTTTGGCTGGTATTCAAATAAAGCGTATTCAACAGCATCGACTGGTTGGAGTCTTCTGGTGAATGCTTGCTTCAATCCACTAGAACTTGGTGGTGGTAACTATCAAGCAGTTTGCAAGCAGTTGAAGTTAGGCAAGTAGTTTAAATTATCCTGAAATGAAAAATGGGAACGTAGAGATAACGTTCCCATTTTTTTTGCGCGTTGATTTATGTATAAACATCATGTTAATTTGTTTAGGGATTGTAAACAGACCCTAATCACGATTTTAAAACGGGAGAATAAAATGAGTTTCTTAAAACAGTTATTAGGCAGATATCTTGGTGGCCATCAAGGTGGTGGTGGGCATGGAAATAAGCATGGTGGCGGCGGTGGTGGTCATGGTGGGAAGCATGGATATGGATATAATAATCAGCCTCCTTACAACAACACGTATGACAATCCAGTTGTAAATAATAGACCCGGAATAATATGCGCGAGTTGTAATGTAACGAATTTAGCAGATGCGAAATTTTGTCAGCAGTGCGGTAAATCGCTTTCAACAAATTGTTCGGGATGTGGTGCAAGTTTATTAGCGGATGCAAAGTTTTGTGCGCAGTGTGGCAAAGCGCGAGTTTGAGATTCTCTCGGTGTACTGTCATTCCCGCGAAGGCGGGAATCCATTTTGATAAAAAAATCATGTGAAATGGGTGGATTCCCGCCTTCGCGGGAATGACAGTGTTTTCGCGGGAATGACAATTTATCAATAAGTAAAAAAAAGGGCCGATTTCTCGGCCCTGATTTAATATAGTAAATCTATCTCGTTTTCTTCGCTTCAGGCCAAGCATCATATTTAACATAACCACTCGCCGAAGAAGGTCCAAATACTTGACCATCGGTGGTTTGCAGCATGTGTGCAATATGCAGCGGTCCGAAACTGGGGTTATCGCCTAATTTCGTGCTCACCATGTGTGTAAATGAAATGCCTGGATGATTAGGTGCTTTGATAGCGCTAATTGCATAAGCCCCATCAGCGCCGCTATTTATTCTAAAATAATCGTAAATACCTAAACCATACCCAGTAAATTTATTGACATTCGCCTCAACATTAAATGAAGCAGGTACAATTGTTTTTGCTGGTACATCGTAAGGTAATTCAGATTGATAGAAATACAAGCTGCCATTTTCACCAAACCATTGAACTTGTTCTTGGTTGAAATGTTCAACAGCAAGGCCATACATCGTGACATTATTTCCTTTAACAATTAAACCATGATTGGCTTGATCGCTCGTCCAGCTGAAAGCACCCGCACCATGATCGGCTCTCCATAACCATAAATTATCACCAATCGTATAACTATCATTAATGGTGATACAGCTGTTTGTCTGCGCGGCAATACGACCACCTATTCTGCAATAAACGTCGGATAGCGACGAAGGTGCAGTAGCACTTCCTGTATCATTACCCGCGGTTCCAATTTGCAATAATGATGGATCATTTGAATTTAAAGGTTCATTGGAACCCGCTTCAAATAAAATACCGCCGATTTTAATTCCGCTTCCTGATGTGGTCATAATTGGCGTATGCGGTTTTGTTGCTGTTAATGCAGGTACACCTAAACCTAGAACAACAGTATTTGGTTTATTAATCACAATCGTGCTATCTAGATTAAATTGACCAGGTGTAAAAATTAATGCTGTAGGCGCTCCTTGAACTTTAGGATCAGCTAACTTTTGGTTAATTTGATCGGCTGTCATTCCTGGAGAAGCAACAATAATTTGTGATTGTGGAATCAGGGTATATTCATTTTTCCAATTGGTTCCACTTGTCGGTGTGCCTAAATATTTAGGAACAACGACTTCATATTGTTGGCTGCCTTGATCATAGGTTAGATAAGGTTTTTCTTGTATGCGCGGTGTGGTTTCAACATTGGTATTCGGTAATCCGCCATTGGGTGCTTTAGGCGTGCCGACAAAAACCATATTCCATACAGCACCTGTCCATGCTCCCATCGAAGAATTGCGTGTTATCCATTGTTGTTGACCCCTTGACTCGATTGTGCCATCGACTTCTGTATTTGCGAGGAATCCGCCACTTGCATAAGCGCTATCACCTAACGCTAAAAGTAAGCCATTTTTAACATGGATATTGCGTAAAGGAGAAGCTTGCGAAACTGCCCACAGTGTCTGACCTGTTGTCGTTAAATTTTCAGCGCCACGCCAAAAATTATCAAGACTCGTGCCTCGATACAAATCGTCTGCCCAAATGTTCAGAGCTTTAATGGTAGTGTCCTCAGGCGACAAGCCTAACCCAAGTACCTGTGTGTAAAATCCAACGGGTACTGTGACGCTTGAATAACTGCCTGGTTTAAAGAGTATTGCATAACCTTGGCTAGCAAATTGATTTTTCTCTTCGCTATCTTTGTCGTGCCCAATGCTTGTATGAATTGCGTTAACAATATTTTGTATATCACCACTAGGCGATGTTTTTGCATCAAAAACACAAACTTTAGGTCCAAAAAAATCTGACTGGTATCCATTACATAACGAGCTATCTGCCATCGATATACCAGGAATACCAATAGCAAGAGAAACTGCAAAACCAACTGCTTTGACATATTTCATAGATACTTCTCTTTAAAAATACAATGGAGTGTAAATATTAACATAATCTTAAGAGATAGCACAAAAAAATCTCAAAGAATTGATATTATTAAAATTTTTCAATAGGTTAAATTACGTTAAGTCTCCCTTAAGATTAGCTCCCTATAGTAACACTATGAAAGCAAGGAGATTTTTTTTTAAGAAACAAGGGAGATGTTATGCATAGTCAAGCTGTAAAACCAGTTAATGATATTTATACAGTCACTTACATCACAATGGATCAAGATGCGGAAGCGAATCCTTTGGGCTGGCACGCCTGTGTCGCACTTTCGCAATTAAATAAAGAGACAAAATTAATGGAAGTTGAAGCTGTTTGGAGTTTTTATGGAGTGCCTAGTACAAGTCGTAATGGATGTCTGTCTCGCACAAAAATTAAAATTGGTTTAGATGTGGATTTTGATGGTAATCACGGTTATATACGGCGTGAACCACTGCGTTTTTTAGAGTTCGGTGTTGGATTACATGGCAAAGTTTTTGGTTTGTCTTATGAAAAATATATCGAGTTAAAAAACAGATACGATAAAGCGTTTGAAGACCAGAATACAGCGATTCTAGAAATTGCTGCCAGAAATAAATTAAAAAAATCAGAACAATTTCGCATTTATCCTTATGAAAAACATTCACGACTTATTTACACAATAGAATTAATCAATGCCCGAGATGAAAAACGACCATCGCGATTGCATGCATTTGGAGTGCATATTTCGCTGACTAAATGGGGTCCTTCCATCAATAAATCAAAAAACTGTAAAGCAGTTTCGCTTGGATTTTTAGTCGGTATATTAACCGATGAACAAATTAATGGATTAACGAATAATGGTTCTCAACCTGTGCTCCCGCGTTTTAGTGGAAAGCTGGGTTATCTTACTTTTTTTAGTCATGGCCCAATGCGAGTACATACCAAGAAATCCGGTCAGAAAGTATATTATCATGATCATGAAGATAATGACGTCACAACCTACATGATTCCACCACAAGAAGTTGATGCGTCGGATGAAACACGCAAAGCATTGCAAATGCCTGAGAAGGAGCTCAATCGAGCGATAAAAATGATTTCACAGTTGCAGCAATTAGAAAGATTATTTATAAACGAAGAATTAAAAAGTGAATATTTTCCTGCACGAGAAAAACTTGTTGAACAAATCTCAGAGCAATATGAGGCGTTTGCCATAATAGAATCGGATAGATCCACATCTTCAATGATAAAATTTATTAAAGACGCAGAGGAATTAATCAATACATTATATACGATCATAGTTGATTTGGATCCTCAAGAAAAACTAAGCGCAACAGAATTCGAAGAAGTTGAAGCCTTGGCATCCTGTTTATCTTTGGAAAGCAAAAAGAAATTATGCGGGATTGTTGGACGTGCTTATCTTCAGCCATTTGAGCATCGTGATTACACGCTCTCACAATTGAGCCAGTGGCTTTTGAGCTTTAATTTCATAGGACAATTACGGAATCACTATGTTGGCCTGGCACAAGTGGATAGCGAACCCCCTCCAAAACTTAAACTAAAATAAGAAGCTAATCATGCCTTTTCCATTGAGCACTCGAAATATTGACTATCTTTATGAGCAAATTAAATTGCATGCGGAATCATTGAAGATAGTCAATTCTGATGATGAAATGAATGCAAACCTTTCAGTAAGCGAAGTCGCTTTAATTTTAGAGTTAACTGATATTGGTGTTGATTTTTTCCGTAAAGAAATTGAAAAAAAAATTAAAGAAATAAATCTATCATTAGCTGAAAATGAAATTGAAGATTTTTTAATTAAAATTGATTTAAAAAAAACAAATAATGAAATAATTACGCTTGAAGAAGAGTGGTTGTTTCAAGTATTCCTGTTGCGAAATGCATTTTATGATCTTGTGCAGGTCTTAAATAAAATACACGCAAAGAAAGGAGTTTTGTATCTGCACGATAATGCTCGAAAGTGTATATCACTTTTATTGCAAAATTTATCGGATGTCTCTCGTATATTGAAACAAGAAAAAACTGCGCGGGAAGCTTTTTTTGAAAAACATAAAGTAAAGGAAGAGGTTATTCATAATCGTAATGCTGATTTTGGATTTTTATACCGTATTGTAGAGGGATTTGCAAATAATGTACGTGATGAAATTCATAGATCAAACAGAAAGGTAGAAAAAGAAAAAATATTATTTTTGAATGGTATCTGTAAAGAAACGAGGGTGATTCATCGTATTGAAAATTTAATAACAGAATTTACAGAATTCCAGGATCGCGAGAAGAAAATAAAAACATGTGCCGCTGCAATACATTCAGAACGCAGGGCAGCAAAGAAATCCAGAATGTTTAATTGGGTAAAAAGAATTTGGCAATCTATCAGAAATTGTTTTCATTCAAAAAAACAACCTGCTGAAAAACCAGTTAGTTCAAGGTCTAGCAGTTACACCGATAGCTTTGCTAATTTACTGAATCGAAAAATGCTATCTGATTTTTTTCAGGAAGAAGTTTTGGAATATAAATCTGCAGTAAAACCAAAAGTTACTGTCGTTGATAGAGCGCGATCTGAGATACAGAGAGTAGAAGTACGACGCAGTGTGCCACGTTGAATTAAATACAGGAGAGCCGTGACTCTCCTGTTGATTTAATTATTGCAAGCCGATTGATTTTGCTGGGCAAGAATAAACATTACCTGTGGAAGTCACATTGGTTTGTTGTGAGCTGCCACCACCGAACATGCCGCCTTGTCCATCAGAGGAGAAAGAGCTGCTGCCAGTTACACCGGCACGGTTAGTAACGAGTTGAACGTAGTTACCATGAGCTAGGTAAGCTTTGTTTTTGAGGTCGTTCATCGCGCCCATTTCTAAATTGGCGTTAGAAGTGTATGCGCCAGTGAAGAAATTACCTTGGCTGCCAAGAACTTGCGTTATGAACTTGCAACCTTTTGGTGCTGGGTTGGTGCTAGCGATAACTTTGCTATTAACTTCTGGGCTAACTACTTCAGTTGCAGCGCATCCGCCTAATGCCAATGCTGCTAATGCAACGAATACGATCTTTTTCATGCTAGTAATCCTCTAAGTGTTTTTTTCGTGGCCATCCTATCAATCCGGTTTTGCTATGTCAATGAATAAAGCCAAAAAATGATCACACGGAAAAAACGTGCTGTAGCGGGTCTTAAGCTAGATACTCACAAGGTTTTCCTTAAGTTATCCACAGAAACTGTGGATAAAGCTATTTAGTTTCAAATGGTTATGCAATGTCCTAAAAAATATTCAGTTGGATGTTAAAATAAAATTTGCATACAGCATTTCGAGGTGGCTATGCCAAGATCGAATTGGAAAGGTGTTATTTCTTTTGGACTTGTTACTATTCCTGTTTCAATTTTTCCTGCAGAAAACCCATCGGCTGATATTTCTTTTCATCAAATAGATAAGCGTAATAATGCAAGAATAAAATATCAGCGTATCAATTCGGTCTCAGGGAAAGTAGTGGAGTGGAAAGATGTCATCAAGGGGTATGAATATGACAAAGAAACCATGATTCCCGTGCCCGATGAAATCATAAAACGGTTGGCAGGTGAGACGGGGCGAACCATTGAAATCCAGCAATTCATTTCGCAAAAAGAATTGGATTTAATCACAATTGATCGGAGCTATTATATTGTGCCGGATAAACGTGGAGAAAAAGGCTATGTTATTTTGCGGGAAGCGTTGCTCTCTGCTAATAAAATCGGAATTGCTAAAGTTGTTATTTCAACGAAAGAATATATTGCAGCAATCATGCCATATGAAGATGAAGCATTAACACTTTGTTTATTAAAATATGCGAGTGAAATGCGTGATATAAAAGAATTAGATATTCCAGCTAAAGAGATCAGCAAGTATAAAGTAACCAAAAAAGAAGTGGATATTGCCAAGCAATTGATAGCTTCGATGACATCAAAATGGAAGCCAGAAAAATATATCGATGAATATCAAGCGACTTTGCATCAATGGGTTGAAGAGGAAGCGACAAAAGCGCCGCATCATTTTGCGAAAAAATCTAAAGTTAAAAAACCGACGAATGTCATCAATTTTGTTGATTTGCTGAAAAAAAGTTTGGCTTCAAAAAAATCGAAAGCTATCAAGCATATTCCAAAACAGCATGCCAAAGTTGGGAAATATGCGACTAAACACTAAAGGACGTTACTGGAAAATTTGCTAATAGATGCTATCATGCGTCACCATGTTTACTTATCAATACAAACAACCTAGCGAATATCAGTTCAGTCTTGATTCGATTGAGTTAGCAAGATATGTTGCGAAGCATTTTGCTATGCATGCAGATCCAGCCGCATTGCGAGTCTTGGATCTCTGTGCGGGTTGTGGCGTCATTGGCATTGAGCTTTCGTGGTTTCGTCGTGAGTTAAGACAAATTGATTTTATTGAAGTTCAAGACATTTATACGCCTTATTTTCAAGAAAATAAGGCAATTGTTAATCGCCCTGAATTGAAATTAGATTGGCACATTTTAAATTATGATGCGTTACTTGAAAAAAATTGGGAAGGCCAATTCAATTTGATTGTCAGTAATCCACCTTATTTCCAGCCAGATCAAGGTATGCTTTCACCCTCAGCATTTAAAAGCCGCTGCCGATTTTTTTTGGATAGTACATTTGAAAAGTATATTCTTGCACTGGCAAATTCACTTGCTTGTAAAGGCGAGGCTTATTTTTTATTACGTCCACTCAAACAGCATAATTGCGATTTATTTTTTGCTGCTGAAAATTTCTTAAATAACTCAACCGTGACAATTCAAAAGGTCACACAAATTCGCGGTACGGATGTTGTTTTAATGAAAAAACCGTAGGCGGACACCACGTCCGCCCAGATCATTTGCTAATAATCATCATCATAATAACCATTATAATTCCTATAGTAGCCGCCATCATAACGAGGATCGTAATATTGCGATCCATAATAGTCATTTCGATAATAGTTATAACGATTTTGCTGATCCATCGATCGTCCAATCGAATTACCAATTAAAGCACCGCCGACAACACCGGCGCCTATGGCAACCGCTTTACCACTTCCACCGCCAATTGTGCTGCCAATCAAACCGCCGGCAATCGCGCCCGTGGCTGTGCCTACTTGTTCGTTTTGTCGATAGGGATCGCAGCTTGTTAAAAAGCAACAACATAAGAATGAGAATGATAGGGTAGTGAGAATTTTCATATGAAATCCCTCCTCGTTTCGTTTTTTTTAATTATAATTATTATTATACTCTTATTTTGTGTATCTTTTTAATTGATTGAAATGACTCATATTATTAAATCAGTCAATTGCTAAAGCCATAGCAAGTAGTATCAAAAGGAATATGAAAAGGAATAAAGTAAATAATACTTTTGCAACAGCCGCGCTTGCAACTGCAATACTTGTAAAACCAAAAATGCCAGCAATGATTGAGATGATTAAAAAAACAATAGCCCAATATAACATAGTGATCTCCTTATCAGACGAACTAAACTTAGCGTATTTTAATTTATTTATATATTAGGGTTTTCCCTTATTCGTCATTTAAAATCAAAGTGATAGTATGAGCTGTCTTACTACGGAAGGAATGTGAGCTCATGGCAAAGTATATTATTGCTTGGTTGTTAGGTGTTCCTTTGGGACTCTTGGTTATAATCTATCTGCTTTCACATGCGTTTTAATTGAAATGATGGAGAATTCATATGATGAATGAAAGTGTTCATGCAGTTGAGTGCAAATGTCTCTCATGGAAGCCAATTTTTGCTGGAGCATTAGTTATTATTGGGTTTTCTTTTTTGTTAAATTTATTCAGTGTTGCAATTGGATTAACCGCTTTTACAACGGCTAGTGATGGAGTAGAAACTCTCGCATTCGGTGGCTTACTGGCGGCAGGGCTTGGTATTGTCGTCTCTATGTTTGCAGCTGGATGGTTGACGGGTTATTTGGGGCAACGCCATTGTAGCAAAGCGCATTTAGGTGCTCTCTATGGTTTTCTAGCCTGGTGTGTTGCGCTGATCTTTACAATCTTTTTTGCGCGACATGCTCAGGAATATATATCTTTCTACGGTCACTTTATTTCTGGCGGCGCTGACCTTCAAGTGACGAGTGGTTCTGCTAATAATGCAATTGTTGCAACCAAAGCTCATTTAGAAACGAAAGGTATAGTGTTAAGTGCATATATTATTTTTTGCTTATTTTTCTTAAGCGCGTTTGCTTGCAGTTTAGGTGGTCATTGCGGTATGCGACATGTTTGCAAAAAAACGGGAACCTGCTAAACCTCGCAGAATCTCCTCACCGTTGCGCTAGGTGAGGAGATGATTTATTTGTTCTAAGCGTTGAAAAATCGACATATTGTTTCATGCCAAGCATTTCATTTTTAATTAACTCTGCAATTGTCAGAAAATCAGTATACGCGGTTGGCTTGGCGACTTTAAAAAACTCACCAACCTGGCCATTTTTCCATTTGACCCGATGAGTATCTAAATGACATTTTTTCAACGTAGCAATTAGTTGTTCTGCTTCTGCTTTAAATTGGGCAAGTGCTGCGGGTGTTTTTTGTGGATTTTTATAATAGTTATATGCAATAGCTTGAAATCCTCTTGCAATAGAAAGTGTTTGCATTAGTCTTTCGCCGTTTAACTTGGCATGCGCATGATTACGGATTTTTTCTAGCAACGTATTAATTTTTATTCGAATCGGTGAATTCGGAATTATGTCTGTAATAAGAATATTTAAAATGGCAGGTGAAGTTTTGCATTCAGCCATTTTTTGTTTTTCAATCCCAGTTATTTGTTGAAAAACAGCAATACCGGATTTCAGCGCAGAAAAATAAGCTGAATTCGTCGATGTAACTGCACCCGACGTTATGGTGAGTTCTATTTCAGAAAACTGAGTGAGATTTGGGGTAAAGGCTGTTAATGATTTTAATAGTTTTTGTACTTCTTCACTTTGTATATAAGGTGCAGATAATTTATTTGCTAAAGTTAATTCGCCTATTTGTAACAATAAAAGCAAAATAGCGTGTGTATCATTATTTTTTAATGCTTCGATTAAGTATATAAAATATCTAGATAACTGAACTTCGCATGGATTAGACTGTGGAAGATTCCAGAAAAAATCTAATTTTCTAGTGGTTAACCAAGCGTTTTCAGTTTTAGTCATATCCAATTTATATTCTGGTGTTTTTTCTTCTGCGGAACCTTCAAAAATAGTATCTTCCAATTCCCGCATGGCGAGCACAATGGGTAATGTTGTACTTGATTTGAATTCTTCTGTTAATGAAAACATCTCAGTAGCGCTTTTCAGTGTTATGCATGAAAAATCAAGCATGGTAGATCGATATACACTATGAGCCAAAATCCCATCGCGATTCGTTAATCGATCGATTAACGCTTGAAAAGCGTCGCTGATAGGAGTATCTGTCGGCCATAGTAAGAGAGTTGCAATTATTAAGTCTTCAGCTGTAGGCGATCCTATTCGATACTTTGTTCTAGAGTCGATGCGAGTTAAGTATTTGTTCAACTTGCAATGCGCTATGAGTTGCTTTCCTGAGGTTTCATCTTGAAGTAAATCATTTAATTTTTTGAAAGGCTCTAGGGCAAGCACACACTGATCAAAAGCCACATCTTGAAGCTGTAAAATCCTGTATGAATCATATAGCTCAAGCGATAATTTACTTGGATTAATCGCAAGAAATTGAATATCTAACAAGGCAAGTAATTGATTGTCGGTATATACGGATAATTTTTCAAAAGAAACAAGGAATTCTGCAAAATCCTTTTTTAAATCATCTAACAGACTTGGATCAGCTTTTTCTTCGTCAGAAGAAGCTGTTAGTGCTTTGAATAATTCAGCATGTGAAGATTTCATGATTGATAGTTTATCACTCGAAAATTAAGGTAAGCTTACGAACAAATGCAATTGTAAATTTAAAATAAATCCAAATTTCATGCAATATTCCGCTGCGTATTCATGATTACGCTGATTTCTTTTGAGATCAAGCAAGTCTGGCTCCCAAAAACTAACGACTTCATGAACCACCGAGCGTTCTTCAATTGTGAGATCTTGCGTTTGCTTGCTCGGTTCTTTTTGATAGATATTCATGGGACTAACAAAAACAGGCTTATTTGTTTCACTAGCCCAGTGATGGGCCCATTCAGGAATTTCACTATAAGAAAAATACTGAGTATGTTCTGGTGCAGACATAATAAATTTCAGACAATCAGCACGTTCTAACATTTTTGGATTGGGCTCTAGATAACGCAAAATTTCCCCGGCTTTTTCCAAGCATTTTGGGCTGACAACTAAAGTGGTGCTGTCTGGAATAGTGGTTAATACTGAAATACCATTCGATTCAATTTGGGTGTATTGAAAATATTTTTTTGCTTCATGTAAAAAATCAGCTAAATTCGCTTGTAACGATGGTTCGCCGCCTGTGATAACAAGGACAATTTTTTTTGATAAACCCGTTGCCCACGAGGGAGTTGGTAAATGACGTGACTTATAAAAATCATCAATAATTTGGTCTGCTTCTTCAAGTAATGTCTCGAAATCCTTCCAGTCACCTGAATCAAAATAAGTATCGCAAAACGAACAAGCTAAATTGCATTTTGCCAGGCGAATAAAATACGCAGGATGGCCGCGATAAGGCCCTTCACCTTGTAAGGTAAAAAATCGGCTCGCGACTAGAAGTTGATTTTTTTTTGCATTTTTAAAAAATGCTTTTCCTACGATTTCGTTAGTGCCAAACATGAATTTACCCGAGGCGTAACATTTGGTGGCAAAGCATATCGATAATGCTGTATAAATGCTACTATTTTATAGTTAAGGATGTCTTAGCCATGCCTATCGTATTGATAGAAGTCAGAAAAAAATATTCGGTCGAACAAGAAGTTGCGTTGATGAAAGCAGTTCATTCTGCTCTGCAGGATGCCTTCAAATTAAATAATGATATTAATGTCAGACTTTTAGCGCATGAGCCACACCGTTCTTCGCTGCCGGAAACAGTCGTTTATCCCGAGCTTTACACACTGATTAGTATTGATTGCATCGAGGGACGATCTCTTGCAACAAAGCGTGAGCTATATCGTTCGCTGGTTGAAAACTTAGAAAAAGAAGGCATACCTAAAGACCATATCAAAATACTCTTAAGAGAAACGAGTTATGAAAATTGGGGTATACGCGGCGGGTTGGCTGCTTCTGATGTCGAGTTAGGATATGTTGTTGAAGTCTAAACGTGATGAAGTTTCTGTCTGAACAGAAACTTCAATATACTCGCCTCGTTCGATGGATTTCCAACGCTTCTTCATGGATAGAATTTAATTTATCGCTGATATCAGAAAATTTACTGCCTCCTTTGCCAAGCTCAGCGAGCAAATGATATAACGAAACGGCATCTCGACCTTCATCCGCAACAGCAATCAAACCGCGCAATGTTTTTTTATGTCTTTCCATGCCGAGTTGAACGATGGCTTCAAGTTTTTTACTGGCATCCGTATATTTTTGGTTATAGGGATCCAGTATGTGATCGATGGCATCAAAACTTTTTAAACCATCGATGTTGTGTTTTCGTAAGTTGACGATTTTTGTGATCAGCGTTAACAAATCAGCTTTTTGAATTTTTGTGAAATTGAGTTTCAGCATTGTTATATTACGTGGTGTTTTATTACTTTTGGGTTTGATTGTTTTCTTGGTTGCAACTTTTTTCTTGGGTGTAATTTTTTTCTTGGCCTTAACAATTTTTTTAGGTTTGAGTGATTTCTTTGCCTTAGCCTTCACAATTTTTTTAGGCGCCAATTTCTTTTTAGCCTTTACAATTTTTTTGGCTTTAGCTTTTGGCTTGAGTTTGGGTTTAGCTTTTAGTTTTGTTTTTGGCTTTGGCATAAAAACTCCCTAAAAATTTCAAGATATTAGAAAATTATAGCACATTAAACTTGGGGTATGTTTTTCATGATAAAATTATTGAAGATGGAGGTATTATGAAGACATTCATATATATCGGATTGATATTACTAACTTCTTTTTCAGTAGCCGCCAAAGCGGATGATTATGATAGTGATGTTTTTAGCTTTATTTATGCTCCTGGATCGGAAGTCACTATTGTGAATCCTGAAGATGATGATACCTCTGATTCGGCGATTACAAAGAAAATACAGGATGCCTTATCAACTAACAGCAATATAGCCGATATAACCGTAACGACAAACAATGGAATTGTCATGTTAAGTGGAAGCGTCGATGAGGGTGCCGACGAAGATGAAGCGATAAAAATAGCAAAATCCATCCATGGAGTAAAAGACGTTAAATCCGTTGTGACTGTCAGTAAATAAATTATTCCGTTGTCTTTATATTATTTTTTACATCATTCTTTGCAGTATCTTTTTCTTGTTTAACAGAATCAGCTGATTTTATTTTATTATTTTTTAGCACTTTAAATAAGTTGTCATACACATTGTTGGCGCTCCAGACATACCAGCCTGATACATGATTTGCATCTTCCACAGCTCGAATTTCCTGTAATAAATATTTTTGCTTTTGCGCATTCGATGTTTTATTCAGATAATGATAATTTGCAGCTTCAATGAAAGCATGTATTTTGAATGGAGGTTTACCATCAAATTGTGCGGCAAGTGCATTAAGTGAATTGTTGATAGTTTTGTAGGGTTCTGCTGAATATTTTTGAAAAGGCCAAAAGTGAGATGGATAAACCATAGGATTAACGCCATCTACGCTATCCGCAAACATTTTGATATTCTGGCCAATGTGCATAGAGGGGTAGTAACTGACTTCACCAAAAATATCAATTTCCATTGGAATATTATGCGCACTGACTTTATTTTTGTACCATTTAATAATTTCATAAACATCTTTGGCATGTTGCGGATTGGCAGGTGATTTAGAGCTATAACGAATATAATCAAGTTGGATGGAATCAACGCCCGCTTTGATTGCTTCGTCAATAAATTTATATTGTTTTTCCCAGTGTGCTTTTGAATGAATTTGTTCACTGTTGCCACCATCCGAAAATATCACAATGCGCGCAACTGTCTTAATACCAGCGGCTTTCACTTTTGCAATGGCAGGCGCGTAGTGTGAACTTGGATAATCATGATCGATGACGAATGTATTTATACCGCTTGCTTTTGATTCACGAAGAAAATAATCTAATTTATCTGGTTTTTCTAGCATGTATTGTGTTAGATAAATTCCCTTGTCCCACGCCTCAGCAGATGAAATTACGCTGAAAAAGAGGAGTGAGGGTGCTAAGACCTTAAACCATGATGTCAACATAGCCGTCTCCTTCTTGGTTTCGCTTATATTCAGTATAAACGAATCTATATTTTCTCGTTGAATCTCAAAATTGCCATTTTTCTGCATTAATTCGAGCATTAACAGTTTTTCAGTTCAATTAATTCGCACTTAAAAAGAGTGATTTTTGGTGGAAAGTCTTCTCCTTATTTTTTATACTCATGCCTCTTAAAACGGTAAGGCGCATGGGGTTGCTTGATGAAGAAATGGAATAAATGGATTGTTCTTGCATTCAGTTTTTTTTCTCTGCACACATGGGCTGGCACACTCAATCAAGATCTACAACACAAGCTCGAACATTTTCGACGCGCTAATGCAGTGCCTGGTGTTGTGATGAGTGTGAGTCTTCCAAATGAAGCGGGGCCGCGTGATTTTACCAGTGGTGTTGATCGTGTGCCTCAAGGCAAACCTGTTACTCCGAATCATTTGTTTCAAATCGGCAGCATTACTAAATCATTTACCGCAGCGCTTTTACTCAAGCTTGAGGCAGAGCACTTTATCAGTTTAAGTGACACAGTCGGTGATTACTTACCGCAATATCCAAAATGGCGTGCAATCACGATACGACAATTGTTGAATCATACGTCTGGAATTTATGATTACACACTCGATCCCAAGCTTGATCATGTTAAAAATATGCGATATCGCTCTACAGCATGGTCATTGGCGGATCTTGCAAATATTGCGTATAAGCGTCGTTTACAATTTCAACCCGGACATAGTTGGCATTATTCCAATACGAATTACATTATTATCGGCATGATCATTGAAGAAATAACGCATCAGAGCATGGCGCAAAATATTCAGAATTTTATTCTAGATCCAAAAATGGTTGGCTTAAGTTCCACGCATTATATTAGCAGTAGTTATCCAGCAGTTGTTCTATCGCGCATGGCGCACGGTTATTATCATAACGGTGGCCGTGATGAAACGTATGTTAATTTATCTTGGGCGGGTAGTGCGGGTGCCATCGTTTCAAATAGTCATGATTTGATTAAATGGTCGCGTGCATTATTTCACGGTAAGGTGTTACCACAGCAGCAATTGCGTGAAATGACGACGGTGACGTCGCGTCAAACAGGGCGAATACTAGCGAGCTGGAGTCATGAAAAAGGTTATGGTTTAGGTATTGGACGTAAATATATTCCTGGCGTTGGCGATATCTGGTTTCATCCTGGCGGTACAACTGGTTTTAGCGCACTGTTTATGTGGGCACAGCAAAGTGATGTTGTCGTTGCTATCACTGCCAATAGTCATGATGTCAACATTCGCAAAATAAACGCGTTTGGCGCGTCAGTGTTACAAACTGTTATACAACATCAAAACGAATGGCAGGGGCATTGGAGATATGGCGTGTAAGGCAGGCAGATTATTTTTTTCTGCCTACAACAACTAACACAATACCAGCAACCAAAGACAAGCCACCCAATACGGGAGGAAAATAAACTGTTTTTTGCGTGTCAGCAGTCACTTCCAGATCACCAATTTGAAGTACCTTCTCGCGTTTGGTATAACTGAAGCCTTGATATGCGAGTGATGTAATCCCGACAATAATTAAGAGAATTCCGACGATACTGAGTAAGGATTTCATAACAAGCCTCATGAGTGGTTAATAAGTAATTATAGCATTTTTTTTCCCAGGCTTTATCAGCCTCTACCAATACAAAATAATCCAATCACGCAACCTAATCCCACCGTAAAAGTGAGCGATCTTGCTGTTGGTCTATTCGTTAGATAACAGATTGAATATAAAACGCGGGCGATGACAAAACCAATCGCTAATTTGTCAATTAAGAGTTGAGGCGCATGCGTCAGGTGAGCAATGATAACGGCAAGCCCAAAGGCGGGTGCTGCTTCAAAGCTGTTTAACTGAATGTAATGGGCGCGTTTACGCCAGCCTGTCGTATTCTCAAGATAATGGCGCGGATCGCGATTTTTATAATGAGGGCTGATTTTTGCAATGACAGCAAAAAAATAGGGATACAAAATCATGGCAAGTACACACCAATAGGCTAGCGTCATTGTTCTTCCTAAATAAAAAAATTTTTCAGAAGCTATCACAGTTTTTGATAAATATAAACAGAGTTCCAACCCCAATCCATCCAATACATCTTTGCCTCGAGTAATTGATAGCTTGATTGAGTCAGTTTTTTAGAAGTAATGATAACTCGGGTCCCTCTTTGCAAGCTGGTTAGCTTATCAATAATTAATTGCCAAAATTCCGCGGTAAAACTAGTCGCATTAATAAAAACAATGGATGCTTCTCTGAAATCAATTTTTAATAAATCACCATGAATAAATTGAATGGGTGAGGGGCTGATATCTGGAAAAGACTTTAATTTTTCTAATTGATCACTGCTTGTTTTATATAAACCGGGTAGTAATTCAATGCCACAACATTTTTTTAAACTATAAAGCATGGCGCTGCAAAGAACAGCTTTGCCAGTGCCAGAGCCTAAATCATAAAATATGTCCGTTGCAGTTGGTTGCGTCACAGCGAGCATCGCTGAAAAATTTTCGAAATTGACTTCGCCATAAACCAAACCATAAAAATCAGTTTGCAAATTCGCTCTGTCATTTTTAGAGAGTTCAATGCCATTAATGCCATGATATAAATTATCAAAAAGCCGTTTACGTTGAAGCCATTTTTTTTGATGATGAAAGTGTTTTAGCCATTTAATTAAAAAGAACATCACAAGCAAAGTAAAGCAAATGAGTAGAATAGATAAAATGATAATGACCTCATGGCAAAAGATACGCTCTGACGACATTGTAGGATAAATGTCAGGCATAAAATATAGGTTTTTTTAATAAAGCATTAATGTCGAAACGTTATGCTGAAAGAGTCTGACAAAATCAATTTTTTCATGGGAGGTGCTATGTTAAGGAATCCTGTTTCTGAAGTGGCAGCAGACTCTATCCCTGACGATTTTGAAAAGTTATACCGCATCATCGCTTCTGATTCCTATAATAAATCCTGTCCATTGGTAAGCGCCCTTGGTTTGATTCGGGAAAAGTTGTTTGACTATGTTAATTCGGTTTTCTCGGATGATAAAAAGCTAACTGCAATTGATCTAAAAATCCTGGTAGCGCGACTTGATATGTTGCTCAAACGCAATTTTTTTGAGGATAAATTTGCAGTAGATGTATTGCAAATCATTAAGCAGGATATTTTGGATAATGGAAGAATTCTTACTGCAAAAATCCTTGGAGATAAAAGAGAAGAATTTATCTTGAGATTAGGACGCATTAATGAAGCGTGTGAGGCAAGCGTTCCATCTGTCAATGTTATTCCAGATGAAATTAAAGCGGGTTTAGCTAAAACAGAGCAGCGTACTATTACTGCCAAAAAAGTGGATTTTCATTCAAAACCAGGCGCTAACTTATGTGATAGAGGGCTTCAGCATTTTAAAAAATATGAATGGGTAGCTGCAGCTGCGTTATTTAACCAAGCCATTATTGCCGAGTGTGAAATGGCTGCTGAAACAAAACAGCCAGTCAATGAAATAAACATTCGAACCTATCAACGAAACATTGCGTATTCGTTTAATTGGTATGGCCTAGATTTTTTTGAAATCGATCGTTATGCAGAAGCTATTGAAAACTTCAAAAAAGCGATAGGCATGCTTCAATCAATAAAGGCAGATTATCTTGAAGAAAAAGATAGGACTGTACTTGCTATGTATCACCGCAGTTTAGCCCGTGCTCTCAATCGGTTTGCAATTCAAAGTTTTCATGCGGGTAAGCTAGATCAAGCCATTTTTAATCATAATGAGGCTATTTTAACGCTTAATATGATTCAAGCAGACTTGCTTACTGATGAAGATAGTGAAACATATGTCGGTTATCAAAGAAATTTTGCTTATGTATTAAGTCAACAAGGGCATGTGTTTTTTTATCAAAATGAATTTGATAAAGCTATAACATGTTATGGAGCGGTACTGGAAGTCGTTAATCAGATTAAGCCTGAATGGATTGAACAAGTCGATTTGGAGTATAAGAAGAAGAATGAATATCATCTAGCTTTAACCAAAGCAGCCAAGGACAGAACGCTTGCAGGGAATAATCCAAGTGCGTTTTTCAATGGCAAACCAGAGACAGAAGAGCCAGATCAGGTTGTCGATAGCAAGAAGAGAAAAAGAGAAGAAGCTAGGCTTTCGCCAAAATAGCATGTTAGTTCTGCTTAGGTTACTATTATGTTGGATTTACTTTAAAAGGAATTAACTATGCTAAATTGGGTTTTGCTTTTCCTCGTTGTGGCAATCATTGCGGGTATTTTAGGTTTCAGCAGCATAGCAGCACAGGCTGCTGGCATTGCTAAAATTCTCTTTTTTATCTTCCTCATCTTGTTTGTCGTATCGTTGTTGATGCATTTATTTAATCGTAGAGGGTAACCATATTGGGCATTGACGAGGAAGTCAGTGCCCTAAAATTTGTTGGATTTCAGCTATTTTTAAGCTTTTTTCGTTGCAACACAACATTTCTATTTATGAGTGAACTTACCATGTATTGTCAGAACTACCACAATGCAAATTAGTAATTACCCTGAAAGAAATCACGCTATCTTGCCGTTTTGTATCGTCATAACAAATTTAAGTTCAGACTTTTTTTTCAGTTATTTCATTTAGAAATAATTGTGTTATACTTTTCCTGTACAACTCATTAATTTTATTGAGGGTGACATTATGAAAGCTAAAGTGAAAGCTAAAGTTGCTAAAGCTAAAGTGAAACGTAGAGTCAAAGCTAAAGTTGTAAAAGCAAAAGTAAGAGCAAAAGTTAAAGCTAAAGTTGCTAAACGAAAAGTGAAACGCAAGGTTAAAGCTAAAGTTGGCAAAGCAAAAGTAAGACGTAAGGTTAAAGCTAAAGTTGGCAAAGCAAAAGTAAAACGTAGAGTTAAACGAAAAGCTAAGAAATAATTATAGTTACTGTGAGAATGGATCATTCGACGTAACTTTAAGCTTGAAATGGAAGAATTCAACTGTTTCTAGCTTAGTTTACTGTCCCAATGCTGGTAAGGATGCCATTGCTGTATGTGAGTTACTAGCTGAACTTGGGAAGTGTGAAACTTATAGGGAAGAGAGGCAGTCCGATGTTGCTTTCATTTAAATGCCTTTATATTTAAATGCAAGCTTAGGCTCTGTCAAACGGTTCTTCAATGCGAAAAGAAGGTTTCCTTTCGCAGCGGGGAAGTTTTAAGGACAGAACCTAATAGTCAGATTTGACTCTCTTTCTTGTTGTAGCCGTGCCGTTTTTGTCATTAAGTTATTCCTCTGTATTTTCCCTTTTGCAAAATCCCTTTATAAGATCCCTTTATAAAATAATTAGTAATAGAAATTAATAATGGCTTATTCATTCAAAATGAGTAAACTTAAAGCCGGGTAGTTAATTTTTAAAGGAGAAAACTATGGCTAAATCGCAAAACCAGAAAAAAGAAACGAAAAAAAAGGCGACTAGATCTTTAGATGAAAAGCGCGCTGCAAAGCGTGAAAAGAAAAAGAAATAGGCCTTTGTCATCCTGAACGAAGTGAAGGATCTCCATATTATAGTGCGGAGATCCTTCACTTCGTTCAGGATGACACAATTGTTTTGTTGAGCAAAACACAATATAGGATATCCTGTGGCTAAACTATATTTCTATTATTCCGCCATGAATGCCGGCAAAAGTACGGTCCTATTACAGTCTTCCTATAATTACCAAGAAAAGGGAATGGCAACATTACTCTTTACACCATCGATTGATAATCGGTTTGGTCTAGATAAAATATCTTCACGCATTGGTCTTAGCTCAGATGCGGTCTCTTTTGATCATTCGTTGAATTTATTTGAATATACCAAAAACCAATTACAGCATAATCCAAAGCTTGCCTGTGTGCTTGTTGATGAGGCGCAATTCTTAACGAAGCAACAAGTCATTCAACTTACCGAAATTGTCGATCAATTAAATTTGCCCGTTTTGACCTATGGCTTGCGTAGCGATTTTCGCGGCGAACCGTTTGAGGGGAGTCTGTACCTGTTAATTTGGGCTGATAATTTAAGTGAGATTAAAACAATCTGTCATTGCGGGAAAAAAGCGACAATGAATGCGCGCATTAATGCAGAGGGGAAAGTTATCAAAAGCGGTGAGCAAGTACAAATTGGCGGTAATGAACGATATATTTCACTGTGTCGAAAGCATTATAACAAGGCATGATGGAGTGTGACTATGCAACATACCATCACTAAAAAATTATTTCGTTATAGCTTTTGGATCGCACTGGTTCTGCATATTCTATTTTTATTACTTATTACGACTGACCTTGTTTTTCTTCCAGAAGGTAAAGATCATAAAGTGCCATATCAAGTTCCACGGCAACAAGCCCAGCATTATGTTCCTTCTTACGTTTATTCCGGTTCAATAAAGCCTACACTCGCGAAAAACTCTTCCCAAGCGACGTCGCCGGCAAAACTCACTCCGCCGACAACCAAAGCACCTTCGAATGAAAAACCACTGCCTGAATCAAAATATGGAATTAATAAGAGTAGTGCGGCAAGACAACCATCGATATTAAGTATGTCGCGTGCAGCGATTCAAAACGATTACGCAAGCGCTGCATTAAGTAATACGCGTGCCGAAGAACCGATTTTATTAATTGGCGATCCAAGCAGAATAGTGGATCCATTAATCAAGTTGCTTGGTCGTTCGCTCTCAGCACATTTTAGCTATCCACACATCGCGGGCGTTTTTGGTGTGACTGGCCGTGTTTATGTCCGTCTGGTTCTTCATCCAGAAGGTTATTATTCGGATGTGCAAATTGTGCGGTCTAGTGAAAATGAAGATTTTAATCGAGCAGCGCTTTATGCGATTAATGAAGCGCCTACGGTGGTAGGCGCAAATAAATTTTTAAAGGAACCTAAGGAGTTTTTGATTGGGTTTATTTTTGATTAAGCGGGTAATGACCGCTTAAACCAACCTGATTTAATTTTCTCAGGATTTTTTACCACAGCAAAATTCTTAAATTGAGATCCCAGGCAGCGCACCCCAACTGCACCATCCAATGTCTTTGAATCCAGCTTTTTAGTAACAGGGGAGAAGTCATTGCAAGTAATAACAAGTTTATTTCCTTGACGTGACACAGATAATTTCCCTTGTTTAGGGACCTCTGGAATCAAAATGCATTGGGGTTCCCAGATACCCGATGTATTGATCCATAAAGCGACGCACGCATTTTCATCTCCCTTCGCATGAAGAATTAAAATGGCAATCATATTGGTATCATCACTACCACGATAACCTACAACCAGGCTAATATTCTGGCTGGATAACGTAGCCGACTCAGGGAAAAAATAATCGAGTGAAGCAGTATAATTATCGCTGAAAGTTTCTTTTGCGAGAGCCAGAGTAAATCCTTCATCTTTAGGCGCTAACCATTCTTCTTCATTCATAATCCAGCTATTTGCTACATAATCAAAATTTTGTAAAAGGTGACGATTGGCTTGACATGTCTGGCTCTGTTTTAATTTGTTATTACCAGGGCACTGGCGCGCTTCAATATTTTTTTCTAAATTGTCTAAGCCGGCAAATATCGTATTATGATGCGCTTCATCAGGGACATCGACCAGACGAACTTCATGCACGGATCCAAAAGGACCTAATGAGATATGATCCAATGTCATAAATGTTTTTCTATCAATAATCCACAATTCACTCGGCGAAGTACTCCGATTTGCACGCGCCGTATTTTGGCTGTCGCCAACAACAATAATATCCGTTGTCGCGGCTAATCCTCGCGAATAATAAGAGATAGCCGGTGTCCATAAAGTTTCATTCGTTTTAAGTTCAATTAATTCGCCGGAATTCGAATTACAAGCAAGCATATTGCCCGCATCATCAACCCAGATATTATGTAAACCAGATCTTTGTTTAGTGATATATTTTTCTATTAAAACACAATCAGGATAGGAAAATTCAAGCACTTCAGACACTTTTTTGAAGCGATGCGCTAATACATAAAGACGATTATTTTTTAAATAAATGGAATTGAAATGTTCGCCACAGGTATTATCGCGGTCTAAACGATCCCAATTCACATCATTGACGCGAATATCTTTGTAAAATCCATTGCTTGGATCGTACAGAGTCACACAATTTCTGCCTGTATTTGTCGTGATAACCCAATGATTTGGCGCACATAAAATTTGATGTGGTTGCGATAAAAAGGGCTGCGTAGTTGGTTTGCCAAAGGAAAGATAACCTTTCTCAGAGCAAATATAAGTTTCCATATCAACTAAACTATCATTCGCTAAACCAGAGTGACTTAGCACCAAAGAATCTGTATTTCCCCACCATGAAATACCATAGTATTCGGGACGATTTGACTCAATTATTTTGACAAATTTGGTTTGTAAATCGACTAATAACAAACAATTAACAGTTGCGACTAATGCTTTCAATTGAGCTTTCCTCTATCCATGAAATAGAGCGCCATTATAAACAATTGTCGCCAGACTGAAATAATTTATTTAGCGCGTTATTCACCATCTTCAGCAGCAGAAAAACCAAATTTCGATAAAGCCTCTTGCAAGTAATCAGCAAACAGGGGATTTGATACTAAATATTCGGTGCGTCTGCGCTGCGGAATATTACCAGCTTCTCTTATCGCATCTCGCCATTGATCTTTATCATAATCGCCCCGCCCAATAAATAATAAAGCGACCAATTCTTTTTGTTGATCAGGCTCAAGCTCATTGATAGCATTTTTTAATTCGAGGTTAGTTAAATCTTCTTTATCTTCAGCTAATATTTCTTTGAAATCAGGAGTTTCAGGGCTAGAGGGATCACCTTCAATGTAGCGTGAATCTTCCATGCCAATCTCTTTTGCTTTTGAAATGATTCCCCAAATTATTTCATTATTCAAATTAAACATGCGCATCTCCATTTCACAAAAGCAATAATTAAATATTAACATAAATTAAAAAGAGCGAGTTGGGCGCTTTTTTGCATGAATGCGTCAAATTTTAAACTTGCAGACAGTGATACAATAAAATATGAAAAATACTGTCTCGATTCGAAATGATTTTTATCCATTGATTAGACTCGCGATTCCACTGGCATTAAATGGCATAGTGCAATCAGCAGTCTGGTTTTTTGAGACATTATTTTTAGCACGCTTGGGCGCTGAAGTATTAGCCGCAGGCTCATTGGTCAGTTGGTTATTCGGCGTAATTGCCGCAATACTGTTTGGAATATTAAGCTCAATCAATATCTTAATTGCGCATAAACACGGTGCAAAAAATCAAGAGGGGATTGCGCTTGTTGCACGCGATGGTTTGTTCTTGGCAGTTGTGTTAGTCATTCCTTCATTCATTCTATTTTGGAACTCGGCTTCGCTATTTTTATTGTTTGGACAATCAGCTGCGGTTGTCAATCTCGCTACATCTTATTTACACGCATTGGCTTGGGGATTGCTCGCTGATTATTTGATGGTGGCTTGTCTCGATGTGATCATGGGACTTGGTCATGCGCGAGTGATTCTGGTCTTTTCTATCTTGGCTGTCTCAATTAGTATTCTTTGCAGTTACATCTTAATTTTCGGTAAATTCGGTTTTCCTGCTTTGGGAATTGCAGGCGCAGGCTGGGGTTTGACGGCAAGCTACTGGATCAATTTTATTTTATTATTTATTTATATCGTCACAAACAAACAATATCGAAATCACTTTCGTTATATTTTCAAATTTCATAAACCGTCTTATTTATGGGAATTAATACAAATTGGCGTGCCAATGGGTATTATGTATTGCGTTGAAGTCGGTTTTTTCTTCGCGTTGATATTACTCATGGGGTTGTTTGGAACCCAAATGCAAGCGGCAAATCAAATTGCTCTGCAATATCTGGGATTGCTCATGTCCATGATGTTTTCCATCGCCCAAGCAATCACAGTGCGAATGGGACATTTGATTGGCGCGCAGCAAAGTGCTGCCGCAGAAAAAGCCGCCTATATTGGAATTTCTATTGCAATAGCTTGTTCAAGTGTGATGGGTATTATTTATTGGACGTCCCCAGATATTTTGATTTCAATCGATTTTAATATTCATAATGTGCATAATTTTGCGTTAGTTGAGGATATTAAAAATATATTTGTAGTCAGTGCAGTATTTCAAATTTTAGAAGCAACCCGAATTGCCTTTTTTGGCGCATTACGCGGCTTACGCGACACGAAGGTCGCGCTTATTACCTCAGTCATCAGTTTTTGGTTTATTGCCATCCCAATCGGATATCTACTCGCAGTTGGTTTTAAAATAGGTGGTGTCGGTTTTTGGTGGGGGATGGTCGTTGGTGCTGGTTTTAATGTGCTATTGCTCAGCAGTCGTTTTAAATCCCAAATAAAACAACGCTATAATTCAGCGTATCTATAATTCCCCCCAAGCAGCCTAAAAAATGGTAAACTTCCGCGGTAACTAATTATTCATACACAACGAGGCAAGGTTAATGTTAGATATACGTGGAATAGGCATGGAATTCGGGCAAAAATCACTATTTAAAGAGGTAGATTTAATCCTATTGCCTTCAGAGCGTTATGGCGTCGTTGGGGCAAATGGAACGGGTAAATCGACCTTTTTAAAAATTTTGTCGGGTGAAGAACACTCTACCCAAGGTTCCGTTGAAAAAGCCAAAAGCGTCAGTGTGGGAATCTTAAAGCAAGATCATTTCCGCTATGAAGAAAACCGCCTGGTTGATGTTGTTATTCGTGGTAATGCTATTTTATGGAATGCATTAACTGAAAAAGAAAATCTTTTTACGAAAGAAGATTTTACTGAACAAGATGGTTATCGCCTAAGCGAATTAGAAGAAATCATCATGCAACAAAATGGTTATGAAGCCGAATCCATAGTAAAAAAAATATTGCTAGGTTTGGGGATTGCAGAAAAATTTCATTATGGTCCTCTCAGCGCATTGTCCGGTGGCTATAAACTACGGGTTTTATTGGCGCAAGTGTTGTATCAAAAACCCGATATCATGTTGCTGGATGAACCAACTAACCATTTGGATATTGTTTCTATTGCCTGGTTGGAAGAATTTTTGAAAACGACTTTCAAAGGATTGCTCGTTTTTATTTCTCACGACAAAGGCTTTCTTAATAATTTATCCACCCATATTCTCGATATTGATTATGACACAGTGACGGATTATCCAGGGAATTACGATAAATTTGGTGTGGCTAAAGAAGAGCGTTTGCGTCTTAAACAAAGTGAATTGAAGAATCAGGAAAAGAAAATTGAAGCGTTGCAAAGTTTTGTTGATCGCTTTGGTGCGAAAGCCAGTAAAGCAGCGCAAGCAGCATCTCGCCAAAAAATGATTGATCGTATCGAATTGGTTGAAATTAAAGATTCCAATATTTTTAAACCGTATTTTAATTTTCAGCACAAACGACCGTCTGGAAAATCCGTGATAAAAGTTGAAAACATTCACAAAAATTTTGACGAACGAATATTGTTAAGAGATGTGACGTTTACGATTGGTCGCGGCGATAAATGCGCGATCATTGGGCCCAATGGTATTGGTAAATCAACTTTACTGAAAATATTATTAAACGAAATTAAATCAGACAAAGGATTATTTGAATGGAGTGAGACCGTGCAAATCGGTTATTTTGCGCAGGATTATCGTACCCAACTAGTCCCTGAACAAACGGTCTGGCAATGGATGGAAGATAATATTGTGGCTCCAGCGCAGGAAATTAGAAAAGTATTGGGGCAAGTGTTATTTCGCGGCTCAGATGTTGATAAAAAGATTGCTATGTTAAGTGGTGGAGAATCTGCGCGGTTGGTGATGGCTAAATTGATACTGGAAAAACACAATGTATTAATTTTTGATGAGCCAACTAACCATTTGGATCTTGAATCGATTGATGCATTGGTTGAAGCCATTCAAGCGTTTACGGGTGCCGTTTTATTCGTAAGTCATAATCGTTATTTTATTGATAGCATTTCAACGCGTGTATTGGTGCTGACTGAGCAACATGGCGCGCAGAATTATTTGGGTAATTACAAAGATTATTTGGATCAATACGGCAAAGATTATTTAGGCGTAGAAACAATGTCATCCTGAACGAAGTGAAGGATCTCCCGATAAATATAAGGAGATCCTTCGAGCAAAAAGCGCTCTCAGGATGACACTTTAATTACAAATTGACACACCCGAATATCGATTCCACCTTGCGTAAAATGATAAGTTTCCATTTTTGAATATAACAACTGCTTACAAAAAGCAGACCAGGTTTCTTCATTGGGACATAAAATAAAACCGACTATCGTTCTGTTTATACTTTTAGAAAATTCATTAATTTTTACCGCGATTTTTTTGTATAACAAAACGGTATCAGTATTTTTATTTAAACGAATACCATACGGCGGATTCAAAGGAATAAATACAGTGCCGCTTAATTCGATGTTTCTCATGTCCATTTCGAAAAAATCATCACTGGATTGATGAATGTGTATTTCACTTTGCATTGCTGAATTAAATTTCTGACTATTTTCAGTTAATGCCGTATTCGCTGCTTTTGCATTATCAATACAATAAATATCAATTGGTTTTTTAAATAATAAACACGCTTCTTTTGCTTTTTTTACTAAATAATTAAAATTCTCTTTGTTAAAAAAAGTTAATTTTTGTAATGCATATTCTCTGCCTAACAAGACAGGTGAAAGTTGGGGCTCTGAAAGAATATATTCAAATGCAAACGTTCCTGTACCTGAAAATGGAATCAAGACGATATCAGGTGTAACCTTCGCAAATTGTAGGGATTTTTGAATACAACAGGCTGCTGCATCTTCCCGTAGCGGGGCGCTTTGACTCAATGTTCCTCGATAGCCTCTTTTATACAAGGGATCACCAGCAAGTGAAATACTCAGTGTTAAGCGATCCTTATAAAGATCAGCATAGATGCAAGTCGTTTCCTGCGTGTTTTCACCGCTCACTACTGCGCTAACATAATCTTGAATAATATTCGTCAGCATGAGTTTCAAAGCTGTTTCATGAAATGCTCGACTTGCAACGGAATCAACTTTGATTTTTAACGAAAGAGATTTATTGAGATAAAATTCCCAATTAATCGCACTACATTTTTTTTCGAACCCTGATTTCCCAACAGTTTTACCTTCAAAAATAATTAATCGAATATCCGAAATACACCGACTTCGCATCAATAATTCAGTTAAAGCAAAAACATGAATATTCTCAAGATGAATTTCATTTTTTAATAACGCACATTCGCTCACATATTTTTGCGGAAACCAAAGATTTTCCAGGATAAATTTAACTTCATTCAGTGCTGTTTCACCAAAACCAGCTGGAAAAGTAATGATGGCTTTTTGAGGTTTGCCATAAATATGTTTTTTTATTCTTTTTTCTATGTTTTCTGTCATCGTCATAACCGTAATGTTTTAGCGCGTAATTCTTCAATATCAAGCTCATCCAGCAGCATATTAAAAACTTCTTCGTGTATTTCGCCTGTTTTTCGTAATTTTAATAAAGTTGATCTTTCACTCTCAATCGCAGCAAGCGCCAGTTTTTTTACATATTGATATTCGTTATTTAAAGTTGAGTACGGTGTCTCACTCAATTGAGTTTTAATGACTTTAATGCGACGATCAATTTGATTGCGAAATTCATGAAATAATGTGTCAGGAATTTTTTCTTTTTTTGCAAGATCCTGCAATTCGCGGGTGATTCCCTCCAGGGATCGAACACGAGCTAATGCTTCTTGCTGCACTTTATTGTCAAAATCAATGAATTTAAACAACCGCAATAGTACCGGAAGAGTAAACGATGGGATAGTGATTGATACTACAATGACGCAGTAGGTCAGAAAAACAATCAAACTGCGATGAGCAAATGCGGTGTTTGGCGCGATAAATAAGGGGAGGGATAGCGCAGCGGCCAGGGAGACAATTCCTCTCATCCCGCACCAGCCTAAGGTAAGCATTGCTTGCCATGGTGGCATTGGGTCTTTACGCGCAATCGAGGGAAAAAGAGCCCGGGAAAGATAGGCTAAAATGAAAACCCAGATTATCCGTGCAAAGATGACAACTAAACTGATAATGATCCCATAAAGTATCAGTTCGTTAAGTTCACTTGAAGTAAGATCTTTTAAGATCAGTGGTAACTCAAGTCCTATCAAAGTAAATGCAAAACAATTAATAATAAATATGAGGGTATTCCAACTTACTTTGGCATAAATGCGTGTTTTAGATGAAATGACTTCAGGAAATTTGACTCCAAAATAAATCCCGCACACGACCGTCGCGATGACGCCAGACGCATGCATGTTTTCTGCGGCAAGATATGTGATTAATGGAACGATAAAAGTAAATGTCGTATCTGCAGAAACTGAATTTATTTTTTGTAACAGGCGAACAGCCACTATTCCAATAATTAATCCAATCGCAATGCCACTTAAAGTGCCCGTAAAAAATTGTGTGATGGCAATAGGGATGGAAAATGAGCCGGAAAGAAACGTAATTAATGAAAAACGAAACAGTATCAATGCAGTTGAATCATTAACAAGGCTTTCGCCTTCCAAGATGGTTACTAAACGCTGGGGGGCGCGCAATTTTTTAATAATCGCAGTAGCAGAAGCGGCATCCGTGGGAGAAATGATGGCGCCTAGAATGAAACATTCAGCGAGAGAAAGTTGCGGTAAAATATATTTTGCCACGAGAGCAACGATACACATCGTAAAGATCACGAGACCAAACGCTAATAAACTAATAACGCGTATATTCAATTTAAAATCACGCCATGAGATAAAATACGCCGCATGAAATAAAATAGGCGGTAAAATAAGGTAGAAGACAATGGTGGGATCGACTTCGACACTCGGTATCCAGGGCGCAAGACTGATGAGACAACTGCCAATGACTAAAAAGACTTCGAGGGGTAACCGGAAGCGATTGGCAAAGGGTACTGAAATAACTGCAAAAAATAAGATAAAAATGGCGGCTTCAATAAAATTCATTGCAATTCCTTTTGAATTAGAAAAATTTTTATATACTATAGCAGCTGCGGTGTCATTGCGAGCAGTGCTTTTTACTGGGCGTGACAATCCCAAAAATTTTATAATCTATTGATTATAAAGGAGAAAAAATGAGAGATGATTTTTTTAAAATCCTGCAGGGTTATCAATCCTTCAGAGATAAATACGCACATGGTGATAAATCCGTGATGCAATATCTTTCCCATTATGGCCAACAGCCACAAATTATGGTGGTTGCTTGTTGCGATTCCAGGGTTGATCCAGCACTCATTTTGCAATGTGATCCAGGTGATTTGTTTGTCGTCCGTAATGTCGCAAATATTGTCCCACCCTATGAAAAAGATGAAGCGCATCATGGTACCAGTGCCGCGTTAGAATTTGGAATTTGTTTTTTAAAAGTAAAGCATCTTATTTTATTAGGTCATAGTCAGTGCGGCGGAATTCAAGCTTTGTTGAAAGGTGATAATGAACAAGATGATTTTATAACAAACTGGGTGTCGGTTATTAAGAAACAGGAATGTCATCAGCATACCAATCCAGATGATTACGCAAGATCCGCGCTCAATCAGTCTTATCAAAATTGCCTAACGTTTCCCTGGATAAAAAACCGCGTCGATGCTGAAGAACTGATTATTCATCGCTGGTTTTTTGATATTCAAAAAGGCCAGATTTTTACGCATGATAAAAATGAATATTTACCGCTTTAGGGCCTTGTTCAGGATGACAAGTCACTCTGATTTTCCTTAAATTTCGCTATTGCATACTCGCGACTAAGTTTCAAATCCACAGTTGGTTTTGGATAATCATTCGCTTGCATTGAGAATCGTCCATGCGGATCATGAATGCTATGATTATCTAGCTTCGCCAATTCCGGACAGTAAAGGCGGATGAAATTTCCCTCTGGATCGAATCGCTCACTTTGTCTAATCGGATTAAACACACGAAAATAAGGTGCCGCATCTGTACCCGTTGATGCGCACCATTGCCAGCCACCATTGTTGGCAGCAAGATCACCGTCAATTAAATTTTGCATAAAATACTTTTCACCCAAACGCCAATCGAAAAATAAATTTTTCGTAAAATACATAGCAACCACCATTCTTAATCGATTATGCATCCAGCCCGTTATGTTGAGTTGTCGCATAGCCGCATCGATAATTGGAAAACCCGTTTGGCCCGTTTGCCATGCCAGCAATTGTTCGTTGTTAAATTTCCAAGCTATTTTTTCTGTAGCTAATTGATAGGGCATATTTTTAGATACACGCGGTGTTGCAACTAAAATATGTTTGTAAAAATCACGCCAAATTAACTCAGACATCCACGTGATTACGCCTTGATTGCCGCTATCCAATTCATTGTGATTAAAATAAAGAGCGGAAAGAAAGCAATCGCGGGCTGAAAGCATGCCAGTTGCAAGATAAGGCGATAACTTGCTGGTTTGATCTAAGAAAGGAAAATCACGAGTTTGTTCGTAATCTGAAATTTTATTTTCGATGAAATCACGAAGTTTTTTTTGCGCGATTTTTTCACCGGCAGGCCATAAAGCTGGGTTAACTTTTGTATTACTAAAATCTGTTATGCTATCTGGAACTTTTGATGCGGAAATAGCAGTAGGTTTTAATAATTTTGGTTTAGGTAATATTTTAATATTGCTGTTTAAAAATAAAGTCTGCCAAGATTTTTTGAATGCAGTAAAATTTTTAAAAAAATTACCTTGTTGTGTTAATACTTTTCCAGGTTGTAAAATTGTTTGATCATCATAAGCATGACAAGAAATTTTATTTTTTTCCAAATATCGAACGACAGAATTATCGCGCGTTGCTTCATCAAATTCGTATTGACGATTAAAGTAAACAGAATGAACAGAATGCTGATTGCAAATTTGAAAAAGTTCTTCAGTAATGGAATGTTTGACAGTGTGCACAAGCAAAGGAATATTAATTTCAGCAAGATCTTGGCTTAGTTTCGTTAAGCCTCTTAAAATGAAATGAATACGACAATCTGCTACATCATGCTTTTTCCACAGGGCTGGATCAATTATGTAAATACCTATCACCGAAGAATGTGGATCCTTGCTTGCATGATAAAGAGCGGGATTATCATGCAATCTAAAATCGTTTCTAAACCATACTAACTTATGCATATATCATCCTTTACTTCTTTAACAGCTCATTTTGCCACATTTGTTGAGGAGTGGAAAAAGATTCAAAAAAATGGTATTAAAAGAGTCTATTCATTATGGAAGGGGTAAGTTCACATGAAAGTTAACTGTTTCAAACTGGTTCTTGGGTTGTTTGCATTTGCCGCGTCCAGTAGTATAGCAATCGCTGATCCCAATATGGATGATCAAGCTGTAAAACCTAATAATGTTGCCACTGTGATGTCTGCTGATTCCATGCAATCGAGACATAATGGTCAAGAAAGTTTGCTAAAAGGTAACGTAAAAATTGCTTTTGGTCGAGCAGTTACAATCACTGGCAATGAAGTTTTAGTGATGTATGCCGATGCAAATAAGCATGAAATTTCAGAGTGTATTATCTATGGGGTAGGGTTAATCCAAAACGGTGACCATACCATGCGTTTCAGAAATGGGGTATTTAAGCCAAGAACCTCACAGTTTTCCGCAGAAAGAACCAATATCTAAACAAATAAATGGGCACGGTAACCGTGTCCATGTTTGTTATCAACAGCCTTTAAAAACCTCCCAAAAAATCTATGCTATGATGTAGTTATATTCATGGAGTACGCGCTATGAAACAATCATGGCTTTGTTTCATGAGTCTTTCCTGTTTTCTCACAAATACAGCCTTCGCTGTGCCTGAACCAAATGAATGTAATGGTACGCAAGAACGTCCCTGCATTGTGCAAGATACAGTGCTTAATTCGCCTGACGTAAAAAATTGGCGGGACAGTAAAGCAATTCTTGCTGCGACACAAAAAAATCTAGGCAACATCACCGGGCTGGATACACTCTGGATCTCGGGCAGTGCAGCACCCAGCGCGGCTGGTTTTGCAAATATTGTAAAAAACATTCAACAAACAACAGAGAATAAAGTTAAAAAAATTATCGATGTTGATTTACGTCAGGAATCACATGGTTATTTAAATAAAAATGCCATTACGTTGGCGAGTGAAAATGATTGGATTAATTATAATAAAACACGCGATGTTGCAATTCAGGATGAACAAAAGTGGCTTGCTTCGTTTAGCACACGCGAAAAAGTAGAAAATGTTTTGCAGCCAACGCAATTTAAGAGTGGGCATTTTTATCCGGGAAAAAATTATTTAGTCAAAGAAATAGTTGATGAAAGTATGATAGCAACGGCCGCTGATTTTCAATATTTTCGTTTGATGGTGACAGATCATATGGCACCGCGTGATGAAGATGTTGATCGCTTTGTTGCGCTCGTGAAAAATCAGCAACCGAACACATGGCTGCATGTTCATTGTCGAGGTGGTAAGGGACGCACGACAACTTTCATGGCAATGTATGACATGTTGCATAATGCGGACAAAGTTTCGTTGGATGATATTGTCAAACGCCAAGCATCTGTCGCGCCTTTTTATAATGTGCTGGAAACGAAACATGATGATCATCCACAGTTGATTCCATATTATGAAAAACGAGCTGAATTTATCAGAAAATTTTATTTGTTTGCGAAAGATTATTTACAAGATAAAACGCTGACATGGTCTGCTTGGAATAAAACGCATTGAGCTGAGTTGTCATCCTGAACCTGACGACTTCCCACATAATTTTTTTAGACTAAAAAATGTAATTGCCGCGAAAAAATGTCATTCCCGCGAAAAAATGTCATTCCCGCGAAGGCGGGAATCTACGAATCCCTTATGATAATGCCAAATTATTAAACTAACCTTGTAATAAATTCATAGTAGATTCCCGCCTTCGCGGGAATGACATTTTTTCTTCGTTCAGGATGACAATGGTTGTTCAGGATGACAAAGCTTTCAACGCGGTCCACTTTTTTTCGGCTTTTCTTTGTCGGCCGGACTTTTTTCAGATAAAAGGTTTCTACTCGACGCGCCACGACGAAAGTCTCTAAATTTATCTACGACTGGATCAACTATCAATTTTAGAGTAGCACTTCGATCGAGCTTCGGTGGATTATTTACAGAAAAATGATCCCCACGAGGGCCTCCCACATATTCTGTTTCTGCTGAGAGTATTTCTGATTGTCTTGTTGCAGAAACAGTTTCTTGCACTTTAAATTTTTCAGCAGGAAGTAACTTGTTAGAATTGTCGGCTATTATTTTTAGCTGAGCTAGCTCTTGCAGGATCCAGATTTCTTGTGGACTGGGTTTATCTTTAAGGTAAGGATTATGTCTTTCTAGGATATTAAATACCTCTCCATGTTGTCGTTTAATATCAAAATTTGGAAGTGGTTTTTTCGCCCCTCGAAGATTATTCCATGGCGGAAAATTCAAATCATGTAAGCCCTTTTTATCTAAACTCTTTTGTAGTTTGTCACTATCATTTTGGGGTGCAAAATCAAACGGAGTTAAGCCCCATTTACCCGGTTCAATTTCCGAATACATAGCAAACTCCGAGCGACGAGATAAGCTGCTACCAACAACAGTTTCCATATTACGGTCATTCGATTTTACAACCCAATAGTTATAGTTTTTAACTTCATCTTGTCTACGAAATAGAATAGGGGTGTTTTTAGCTTTTGCCTCTTCTAAATCGCTTGGGTCAATTGCTTCATTTGTAGATAATGATATTAAAACGAGGCCATAATTACGGTTAGATTTACTATTTTGAATACGTGTTTTTTCATCCAAAATTATTTTGTTCATCTCTGCTAAGTTTTTTACAAGTCTTTCCTGTAAGTCAGCCAGTGCTTCCGGGTCACGTTCTGCTTTTATTTGCTTTTGCAGGTCAGCATTATCTTGTTTAAGGCGTTTTAATTCTGTAAACGTATGGGGTGTTTCTTTCGTCTCTTGTGTTCTTGTTGCTTTGGGAATTGTCGGAATTTCCGGCCCTAAGATAGCATCGTCTTCTTCTGGGCCTATTGCGAAATCATCGTAGGGAGCATTAGGAGCTTCGGGTTCTATTGGTTTTTCTTCAGGTCCTGTTTCATTTTCAACTGCCTTGTTTTCAGAAGTTTCTGATGCTGAAGCTTCATTGTCTTTATGATCAGCGCGCATATTTGCCTCTGATTTTGCAATACATTCGCCTGAATAATTTAGTCATTAACAAATGTAATACGACACTAACGACCACCACGCGGGCTTCTTTTTTCTGGCAGTGTCAGAGATCCGTCATCATTCTCTGGTACTACTTTTCTTAATGACTTATTTCGAGCTATACTATACGAATCCTGTATAAGTCCACTAGGCGAGGGACTACTTCGAGGAGAAAGTGGGTCCATACCAGCTTGCTTGTGATCAAGTTCAGGATTCCTGCCTGGCCCTCCTACGTGTTCACGAGGCGACATTTCTGATTTTCTTTCATGAGACAGTTGCTTTTGTTTTTCGTAGGGTTGAGCAAGATAGCTATTCGAGTTTTTTATCTCTGTCTCTAATGCCTCGACATACGCCGGGTGATTTTGCCTTTGTTGACTTTGAAGGTTTGGATTATACGTTTCTGCTAGATCATATAGAAATCGGTACTGTTGATTACTTCCAAGCGTACTATTTATTTTATAAGAAGGAATTTGTTTTGACGAATCTTTATTCCAATATTTTGGAAAGGGTGCTGTGTCTAAATCCCTTCTTTCTCGTGATCTAGGTTCCACAGTCATTTCAACTATGCCCCATTCGGCAGGCCCGCTACGATCAGCAGGTTTTATTTCAGAGAATAGAAAGAATTTAGAGGGTTTACTTAGATAACCAAAACCCACATCTTCTGTTCTTTTGGGTCCTTGTCCAGTCACAAACTCTTGCTGTTGTTGCTGTCTATCTTGTTGGCATATTATTGTTGTCTCATTTGGGGTAGGTGGGATTGCAGTTACTAGACCTTCTAAGTATTTTTTATTTTCCTCAGCTGCATTTTCTTTCGTGCTATATGATGCGGCAGGCATTTTATCTGCTGCCACCAAAGTAATGCTATATGGTCTCTGTTCATTTAGAATTTGCTCTTCATTCTCTAGAACTAATTGATTCATCTCTTGAAGATTTGCATGAAGCTTTTCTCGATTTGCATCAAGCGCTCTCTGTAGATTCGAAAGTTCACCATGAATGCCCGATATTACTGTTGCAAGTTCAGGTGCTCGATTCACCCGCTCTGCTTCCAGCGCAGCTAACTTTCCTGCATTCTCAGTACGTTTTGCTTCATCTGGTTCTTGTTTTAACCGGGTAATTTCTTCTACCAATTCTTTATAAGTTTTATCATAAGTTATTCCACCTTGTTCTTTTGATTGTGCCGCCTCTGCTTCTTTTGCTTGTATCAGAATTATCTTCTCTAGTGACTCCTTTATCTGCTTTCGTAGCTCAGCATTCCCCTTGCTAAGTTCAGATAATCGAAACTCAGTTGGAGAGACAACACCCGTGCGTGAAGTAGCCATACTGCCCCCCGATTTTGCAATCTTTATACTCTAAATATAGCATTTGTTATTATTTTATGTGCAATCACTCAGGATTTGAGTCTATTCATTGAGTTAGCAACGTGGTTTTTTTATAGAAAACCGAGCGCCGAGTAGATTAATGCAAAGACCACTAATAACCAGCAGTCCGGCCAGTAATTTCCAGGGTTGGAAGGGTTCGCCTAAGGCTAAAACAGAGCTCAGAATACCGACGATAGGTACTAGGAGTGTGAAAGGAACAATGACTGAAATTGGATAGCGACTGAGTAACCAATTCCATGCGCCATAACCAATCCAGGTTGAGGCGTAAACTATGTAAAGTACAGAAGTAATTCCCAGCCAAGTTAAATGATGATAGGTATAAACAATACTGCCAGGGCCTTCAAAAATAAGAGAAAGAAGAAGCATCGGTCCTGCCGCCACAAAACTTCCCCAAACGACTAAAGCAATCATATTCACATTGCTGGCTTTTTTTGTAATTAAATTTCCGACTCCCCAAGCAGCGGCAGCAGCAAGAATAAATGTAAAACCAAGCAGTGAAATATGTTTATCAAAATGCATCGCAACCACACCAATTCCCATGAAAGAAACCAGAGCGCCGAGAATTTGCCAGCTATAGGGCATTTCACCAAGTAAAAGAGCTGCAAAAAATAAACTAAAAAAAACTTGCACCTGCATGATCAGCGATGCCATGCCTGGCGTCATGCCAGTGCGCATCCCGACAAAGAGTAATGAAAATTGCAGCGCGAACATGACTAAACCATATGCCATGACAGTTTTGAATGGGATCGCTGGCCGTTTAATAAAAAAAATAGCAGGAATACTTGCCAGTATAAATCGCACCGCGCAAAGCAGTAAGGGAGAAATTTCTTCAAGGCCAAGTTTGACAAAAAGAAAATTGATACCCCAAATGAAAACAACTAATATGGCTAACAATAGGTGAGATAAAGGCATAAGGCATTTTAACGAAGGTGTCCTTCTATGACAATCCAAATAATTGGTTCGGTGGATAAAGATAGACTTTATTGTTCAGGTTCTTTTACCAAGTTTATGACGACATTTGTTGTATTGTCGTTGCTTTCCGAAGAGTTCGAATTAAAAAAAATAGTTGATGATGATCAGTTTCTCGATACGCTGTGTGTCAATCCCAAAGCGAGTGATTTCTTGCAGTTATTTCAAAAAATCATCGGCAGTCAATTTAGTCTTCGTGATCTTTGTTCTTATTATTCGGGGTTACCTTATACTTTTGATCTATCCGAAAAAGAATTGGAAATGGTCGAGTTGGGCAATCCATTTAAACATCATTCCATTCTTGATGAAGAAACTTTTTTAGCAATGTGTAGAAATAACATTACGCCAGTTTATCCTGATCGCTGCAAATTTCATTATTCAGAAATAGCGATTATTTTTTTAGGTTATCTCATCGAAAAAATTTATAACACTAAAATGGAAAAGTTGTATCAACATTATGTGCTTGATAAATTTAATTTAAAAAACAGTTTATTTTCCCGTACGCGGCCGATCAATGTTTACTGCCAGGATTTGTCAGATAAATATGATTATCCATCGATAGCAATTTTGGATCATGGGTTTTTTTGTTATAGCAATGGTTATTACACGACATTAAACGATATGAAAATTTTGCTGGAAAATATCTTAGAAAATACTGTGTTTAAGCAAATGATTGACCTTACGCATGCGCGTGCTGCATCGAATAGACTTTTAAATGGGCTCACAGTTGAAATACGTTTAGTAAAAGATGATGTGCTGGTCGGCTACGAGGGATTGTCATTTAGTGGTTGCAGTCTTTGGGCGTATTCTTTTAAACATAAACAAGGTTATATTACGTTTAGTAATGACGAAGAAGCCATTTATGATGAGGTATACGGTCAATTTGGCTATAGCGAATTTGATAAGGTGCCGGATCACACCCAAGTAGATTATGCGAAATTTCTAAAAAAATATGATTACAGCGCTATTGAAGAAAAAAGTATTCTACAGGAATTTCAAGGGAATTATCATCGAGTGACGATTAATGAAAAAATTTTGCAAGATGTGTTTGTAGTGGGTGATCACTTTATTATTATTCGAAATCCGGAAGAAATAAAATATGATGTTATTTATTTACATGGTAATTACCGAATAAAAAATAAAGATAAAGTGCATGGCGCACGGGTGGGATTTTATCATGCGCGCAGCGATAATAAATATATGTTGTATGATGGAACTTTGTATAAAAAAATCTAACCTAATTCCGGAAAAAGATAATTATTTACCGTAAACGTTTGATCATGATACCAGGTAGCCGTAAAAGTAATATAAGCCAGTAATTTTTCTTGAGCAGAATTATTTGGCGAACCTCTGTGAAGTGTTCTTCCATCGAAAATAACAACATCACCCGGTTGTAATAACGGTGAAAATATCTGAGCGTTCGACTCCTCAACAATTTGTTCGAGATGACTGCCTTTGATAAATTCCGTTGGGCCATTTTCTTTAGTAATTTCAACTAAAGGAATTAACACAGTAAAATAATAGATAGGTAAAATAAGATCGAGCGCACCCAGATTGACGCCTTCCGTTTTATTTGAAATAGGCCAAACATCTCTATGCATATCAGTCGGCCCTGATCCACTTTGCGATGGAATGACGCCCCAGTAATGATTGAAATCAATGTCGGGCGAAAGTTGCTTGATGACTTCGATGATAGGTTGGGCGGCTTTAGCAAAAATTTCAGCGGTGAAACCGCAGCGATAATCAAGACGGCCTGGTTGTCTTTCAACGATATCAGAATAAATCGTGAGAGGTCGGTCCATTTGATTGACCTTTCTCATGACTATTTCTCTGATTTTATTTATCTCTGTCGTTAATGCGTGGATGGTTTTCGCATGAATCATATTTCTTAGAATTAACACGCCATCTTTTAGCATTGTGTGAGTATAAGATTCACTGGTTTCTGTTGTTAAATGCGCTTCCATGCTGGTATCCCTTATAAACGATATTCCATAATATACTAATTAAATTGGTTATCTGTAAAATAGCACTTGAATGTGTCACAGAATTCAAGTAATAATAGAAGTGTAAAGGATGCTGTCTTACGCTGGTATGGCTACCCTGAGTTAGTAACTCTGTCACCCTTGCTTTACCAGCATAAGACTACATCACAATGACATGAAATCAGGAGAGAAAAATAATGGGTTATGGCGGAGCTCGCAAGGGAGCTGGCAGGCCGCAACGTTATGGTGAGCCGACCAAACAAATTCGTGTACCACTGAGTGCGGTTTCATCTGTATTAAAATTCATAGCAGGCAAAGGATCTTTGTTGCCGTTATACGATTCTAAAGTTGCAGCAGGTTCACCTGTAGAAGCAGATGATCATAGTGAAGCATCTGTCAATTTGAATGATTTTCTCGTTAAAAATCCGTCGGCGACATTTCTTGTGCGGGTCTCTGGTCATTCGATGAAAGATGCCGGTATTAATGAAAATGATATTTTAATTGTGGATCGGTCGATTGCTCCATCGAATGGAAAAGTTGTTGTTGCAGCGGTAGATGGTCTCTTAACGGTAAAACGCATCAGCAAAACGCGTGATGGTAAATTATTTTTGATGCCAGAAAATTCAGATTATTCACCGATAGAAATAAAAGAGGGAAATGATATCCATGTCTGGGGCGTGGTGACGAATGCGATACATGCGATTTAGGGATTTTATCTGTGGCTGAAATTATTCAGCGTAAAATTATCCATATCGATATGGATTGCTTTTATGCGGCAGTTGAAATTAGAGATAATCCTGCGCTGGTAGATAAACCCGTTGCAGTCGGTGGCTCGTCAGATAGAAGAGGTGTGCTGTGCACGTGTAATTATATCGCACGACGATATGGGGTGCGTTCAGCAATGTCGACCGCACAGGCTTATCGTCTGTGTCCTGATTTACTTGTTTTGCCGGTTAATATGAATAAATATCGTGAGGCGGCTGATATAATTCACGGTATTTTTCGAGAATATACGGAATGGGTGGAGCCTTTGTCATTAGATGAAGCGTATTTAGATGTTTCTAATTCAAGCCATTGTAAGGGTAGTGCAACGTTGATTGCAGCAGAGATTCGTAAACGAATTTGGGAAGAAGTGAACCTGACTGCTTCAGCGGGTGTCGCGCCGAATAAATTTCTCGCTAAAATTGCGAGTGGATGGAAAAAACCAAATGGCTTGTTTGTCATTCGTCCAGAAGAAGTAACCGATTTTGTGAAAGATTTGCCGGTTGAAAAACTATTTGGGGTAGGAAAAGTAACAGCAAAAAAATTATATGAGCAAGGTTTTAAATTATGCTCGGATTTACGCGCTGCTTCTAAAATAGATTTGATTGAGCGCTTTGGCAAGTTTGGGCAACAATTATATGAGCAATCGCATGGGATAGATCATCGTGTTGTTGAGCCGAATAGAATTAGAAAATCCTTGAGCGTTGAGCATACTTTTTCACACGATTTACAAACAAAAGAAGAATGTTTTGCCGCATTAAATAAATTATATCCTGTGCTAATTAAACGTTTGCACGATGCTGCACCTGATTACCTCATTAAAAATCAATATATCAAATTGAAGTTTAATGATTTTAAACAAACTACTCATGAAAAAATAAGTAATCAGGCAAATTGGGTCGAGTATCAAAATTTACTTGAAGAAATTTATGCGACAGAGCATCCTCCGGTGAGATTGTTGGGTTTGGGCGTGCATTTTTGTCATGACAATAACAATCAAGTAGAGGGTGTTGTGCAGCAATGTTTGTTATGATGCTTCTGTCATCCAGAACGAATGACTGTGCCGTCCTGAATGACTGCGTCATCCTGAACGACCGTGTCATCCTGAACGAAGTGAAGGATCTCCACGTTATAACTCAGAGATCCTTCACTTCGTTCAGGATGACATGGCTGGTAATATTTTTATATGGTAATAGGTATGCAACCTCCACAAAAAAAACTTAATTTAGCGCACCAACAATTAACTTCTTTTCCCGAAGACATTCTTTCACAAAACGAATGGGATGAAATTTGGTTTGATGAAAATCAGCTTGCGGAACTTCCCGAAAATCTCCAACAATTAACCAACGTCAAACGACTTAGTTTTTACAAAAACCGTTTGCGTCATTTACCAGAAGCGTTTTTTCAACTATCACAGTTAGAAAGAATTAATCTCAGCGCGAATCAGTTTACATCATTGTCTGAGAGCATTGGTAAATTAAAAAATCTACAAGTATTAGACATACAACATAATGCCTTAACACAGTTACCAACTGCAGTCGGGGAACTTACGCAGCTTCAATTTTTATATCTAGGCGGAAATCAACTCGAACTATTACCTGGATCATTACATAATTTAAAAAAATTAATTTATTTAAACATAACTCACAACAAATTTACGACTCTCCCAGCATGCATTGAAGACTTGGAAAATTTACTTGAACTTCGCTTATATCAAAATGACCTGGTTTCTCTACCTTCATTCATCGGCAATCTTCACCACTTAAAAGAATGTCATGCGATGAATAATAAAATTAATTTTCTTCCTGATTCCATCGGTCACTTAAATTCCTTAAAAAAATTGATGCTGCAAAATAATCAATTAAAATCATTGCCAGATACGATTGGCAATTTAGGAAATTTAGCAGAACTTGATCTTCGTACCAATTTATTGACGGAGATCCCAGCATCTATCGGCAATATGAAATCCCTGCGCTTTCTGGACTTACGCGATAATCAATTGACTTCGTTGCCTGACACTATCAAAAACTTACTAAATCTAGAAAAACTAGATCTTCGCCTAAATAAAAATCTCAATATACCCAACTGGTTAGATGATTTAGCAAAGCGTAGCTGTATCATATATCTGTAGGGGCGGCCCTGAGGAGACGCAACGCGTCGTCTCGAAGGTGTGTCCCATTATTTTGTTTATTCTTCGATCAATGATATGATATAAATTCTAGCAAAACGAGTATTAAACCATGTCTGGAGAGAGAAAAGGAACGCCGAGCCCACCTGATTTAGATGATTTAAATCATCTAATTTATGAAATCTATGCCCATGCATTAGCCGTTGATTCAAGTCGTGATGATCTAAGAACCCACTTGTTAAAGGAATTAACGACAAATAGAGAGAAGTTTGAAATAACAGTCACTGAATTATTAAAAAAACCAACATCTTCCACACCAAAAAAATTGACGGTTGCAGAAAAAGAATTTGTTCTTGAACATTGGGACCCTTCTTTTTGGAGTAAAGGTAGTCAACTACGTCTCGCACTGTCTAAAGCAAAAATAGTTGCTGATGAACTTCATTCTCTTGTAGCAACTGAAGAAGCTAAGCATGCAATTCTCAACAAGCTCGAATCCACAAATCTTTCTTGGAGTGATTGTGATGCACTACGAGTGAAAGTTGAAGCAAACTGGTCTATTGCAAATGATTTGCTCTATCTCATTGCTTTTAAACAAGCGCAAATGCTTTTTGAAGCATGTGTATTGCAGTATAAAACAGCTTACCATAGTGCGATTTTTAGCGTAGAAGAAATTTTATATTTATTAAGTAGAGAGGATGCTGCTGATGACATTACAACATACCTTGAGAATAAAGGTTTATTAAGTAAGAATGATGCTGATGAAAGCAAGAGTGATGCTGAGGATACAGATTCTGCTAAGCTAACGATTCCGACCCTAAAAAAAGATTTTTTTGATAATCTCGGCGGCGCGGGAAATTTTCCAGACTATAAAGATGTCGCAGTAACCTTTGTTGAAATTTGTAAAGAGTGGTTTCAAGTTGGCGCTTGTGTTACAACCATTTCAGCAGTGCTTGATGAAAAAACTGATGCCAGAGAATTAAAAGTAGCTAAATTACTCTGGGAAAAAATAGGCGATTCTCTCACGCGAAGAGGTACTAGCCAAGGTATGCAGTCAAGTCACGACATTGTCATGACCACTATTTTAACGTCTTTACAAGAAGGCAACCCAGAGATTGCCAAAGTATTTATGCAACAAATAGCAAAGTGTAAATCGTCACAAGAATTTTTAGCATACAAATTATCGCAACATTTGAAATGGATTGTGAGTTTGTATTTACATCCTAGCAAAGAGCTTCGTGATGTAGATATAGTAGCAATCAAAAAGTTCTTAGTAGATCATCCTTCACCACTTTATGTGCTACCAGGAAAACCAAATGAATTGCTGCAGTTAATGCAGCAGATCCGCCACCACCCACCCAAACCATGAGATAGCCGTTTTATGCTATGATTAATTATCTGTGCGGGTTTTTCCCAGGAGAACGCCAAGATGGTGCAAGAAGTCACTGTACAATCATGGGGTAGTCGGCTAGTTAAATCATTAACAGGAATTGTCATCGGATTTGTTTTAATAATCCTTTCTTTTGTTTTAATTTTCTGGAATGAAAGTCATGGTCTGCATACAACGCAATCACTAAAAGAAGCAGGAAAAGTTTTAATTTCAGTGCCAAATACGCCACTGGATGCCAAAAATAATTTACAAGTTGTTTATTTCAATGGGCTAGCGACGACAGAAGATATTTTGAGTGATCCATTGTTTGCTATTTCAGAAAAGGCCATTCGAATTAATCGCAATGTTGAAATGTATCAATGGCAGGAAAACGTTAAAACAGAAACTGAGCAACAAGTCGGTGGTTCAGAAAAAACAACTAAAACGTATACCTATGATCGTGTCTGGTCAGCTTCACCCATACAAAGTGATAAATTTAAAGATCAAACAGGTCATCAAAATCCAGCAACTTTCCCAATTTCATCCAAAGATATTCAAGCACAAACTGTCACGGTAGGCGATTTTATTTTACCTGCAGAACTCGTTTCGCAAATTGAAAATGCACAACCAATCGATTTATCCAAAACAGATCTTGCTCCTTTAAAAAAACAATTAAACAAATCAGTGCTGCTTGATGATCAAGTCATTTATGTCGGTAAAGATCCGGCTTCACCTAGCGTAGGCGACGTAAAAATTAGTTTAATGGAAGTGTTGCCACAAACTGTCAGCGTCATCGGCCAACAGTCTGGCAATACATTGCAACCCTATATGGCACGAGCGGGAATACCTGTGATGTTGATAGCAATGGGACAGCAATCATCAGGACAAATGATAAATGAAGCCGTGTCACAAAATCGAATTCTAACTTGGGTATTACGAGCCGCGTCTTTACTCATGATGATCATTGGTCTCGCATTAATAATGCAACCAATTGTTATTTTAGTGAGTGTATTACCGTTTCTTGGG
>CAZAXX010000003.1:0-67584 GCA_964489265.1 uncultured Coxiellaceae bacterium | reverse complement strand
GGTGTGTGGCTATGTCAGCACAAGAAACTGGAACTGTTAAGTGGTTTAACAATACGAAAGGTTATGGATTTATTTCTCGTGATAATGGTGAAGATGTGTTTGTGCATTTTCGTGCGATTGTGAGTGATGGATACCGTTCCTTGAAAGAAGGACAACGTGTAAAGTTCAGCGTCACTCAAGGCGAAAAAGGTCCACAAGCTGAAAACGTAGTTGTTGACTAATAATCAATAACATACATTAATTCAGGCTCAGTCCACTCTGGGCCTGCCTTGATTTCGATATCCCTCCTCCCCTCTGACATTGAGTCAGCACACCGCTTTTTTGATAAAATAACCTCTTAGACATGACAAATGTGAGGTAATACCCATGTCACACAAAGAAACCTCATATGTAGCAAAAAAAGCAGATAAAAATGGATTGATTGTCTATACCGATGAAGAAAATGCGGTTTGGCAAACGTTGATGGAGCGACAATCTAAAATAGTCCAAGGCCGTGGCTGTGCGGAATATATGCGTGGACTACAACTACTGGATTTGCCAAAAAATCGTATTCCCCAATGCCAGGAAATTTCTGATGTCTTGTTTGAAGCAACTGGCTGGAATCTCGAGCCGGTTCCCGCATTGATTTCATTTGATCGATTTTTTGATTTATTAGCGCGACGACGTTTTCCTGCAGCGACATTTATCCGTCGACGTGATGACATCGATTATTTGCAAGAGCCCGATATTTTTCATGAAGTATTTGGCCATTGTCCCTTGCTGACCAATCAAGCCTATGCTGATTTTACTTATACCTATGGCAATTTAGGCTTGCATGCCAATGCGGAAGATCGAGCGATGTTAGCCAGATTGTACTGGTTTACGATTGAATTTGGGCTTATTAAACAACAGGATGGTTTGCGTGCTTATGGCGGAGGTATTTTATCTTCCATGAGTGAAACGGTTTACTGTCTTGAAAGTGATGTGCCAATACGAAAACCCTTCAATGTGTTAGATGCATTACGCACACCTTATCGCATTGATGTCATGCAGCCAATTTATTTTGTCTTAGAGGATTTTGAGACGTTATATCACTTAATTGGAATGGATTTACTTGGCTTGATTCGAGAGGCGCGCGAATTGGGTGAATATTCAGCGGAATTTTTGAAAAAATTGTAGTATTATCGGGTCTGCTTACATAGTGAACGGTATATGCATTTACAAATTCTCAAAGAAATTGACTGTCAAGATTGGCATGCTTCCTTTTCAAGTGATACACAATCCCAATCCATTACGGCCTTAGAAAACGGTAATATTCTGTTTTTTTCCCAATTACCATTTATTCTTTTGCCGCATGAAAATAAATTTCTTTCACCAAATTATGTGGATAAAAAAACTAAGAATATTAGTTACAACAGCGCGCTGCAGGTTTTGCGAGGCACGCATTGTGTTGGGGAAGAACATGCTGAGTTGAAAGGATTGCTACAACGTTTTGCGCTCTACGCAGAAAATTTAATTCGACAACTTTTACCGCATTATTCCAATGCGCTACAAGTGGGGCGAACCAGTTTTCGTCCTGTTGAAATTTCTGGGCGTGCCAGTTCTTATCGCAAAGATGATACGCGTTTGCATGTGGATGCATTCCCCGCCACACCAAATCAAGGCCGCCGAATTTTGCGGGTATTTACGAATATCAATCCAAATAATGAAGACCGTGTCTGGCGAGTAGGCGAACCATTTGTGGATGTGGCGCAACGTTTTTTACCCGTCATTCGCAAACCTTGGCTGGGTAAATCGGCATTATTGAAACTATTAAAAATCACAAAAACATATCGCACTGAATACGATCACATCATGCTGCAGATTCACGATAGTATGAAAGCGGATTTATCCTATCAAAAAAATGTTCCACAAGCGGAAATACGTTTTGCGCCTGGAAATACCTGGATTGTGCAAACAGATCATGTGTCACATGCAGCGATGGCGGGCCAACATTTGTTGGAACAAACGTTTTATTTACCGGTGACTGCGATGTTAGACTCGAGTCAATCACCGCTACGCACGCTGGAAAAATTAAGCGGTCAAATATTAGTGTAGGGGCGGACCTATGTGTCCGCCCAGACTTTACAATTAAGGCTGCAAGGCGGACATATAGGTCCGCCCCTACGAAGGCAAAAAATAGCGAGGTACGATTAAGCATTATTCAGCAATCGATTTTTTAATTTTTCATCCATCGCAACATCAATCGCAGTCCAAGCCATTGCGAGCGCACCCTCAATCACTGCTTTATCTCCCGCTGGGCTTTTACAACAAAGCGTAAATTCAGGCTGATGATTAATTGCTGGAAAAGAATTAAGTCCAATGGTTGGATGTATCGATGGAATTTTCAGTGAGACATTTCCCATGTCAGTTGAAACCATAAAACGTGGCGATAAATTTTTAGGATCCGGAAAAACTCGATTTAATTTTTCTGCATTTTGTTGATAAAGTGCAGCAATATCAATGTCATGCTGCATGTGTGCATACGGTTTATTATTTCGGATTATTTCAACAGTCGAACCAGTCGCAAGTGCGCCTGCTTCAAAACAATGAATTACTCTATTGCACAGTTCGTCAAGGTTTTCGATGGTTTGACAACGAACTAAATATTTCGCTGACGTGTGCGCGGGAATAATATTCGGCGCATCACCGCCTTTTGTGATAATGCCATGAATCCGATCGGTTGCAGAAATATGTTGCCGCAATAAGCCAACCGCAGTTTGTGCAACCGTTAAAGCATCTGCCGCATTGATGCCTTGTTCAGGCGACATAGAAGCATGCGATTCTTTGCCAGTGTAAAAAATTTCTAACGCGGTTGCGGCAAGAATTTCGGGACAAAGTATATCAACATGCGCAGGATGTACCATCATCGCTGCATGGATTCCACGAAATGCGCCACGTTCTAATAATAAAATTTTTCCGCCACCATTTTCTTCAGCGGGAGTTCCAATGACATGGATTGTCAATCCAGCTTCGTCTGCCACAGTTGACGCAGCAATCGCGGCACCGACTGCGCATGCTGCAATTATATTATGACCACAGGCGTGACCGATTTGTGGGAGTGCATCATATTCAGCGCAAATTGCAATGTGTAATGGTCCATTACCAATTTGTGCACTGAATGCAGTAGGTAAATCACAAATGCCTTTTTTTACTTGAAAACCTGCATCAAGAAGTATTTCTGAAATCCAGTTGGCTGCTTCATATTCCTCAAAAGCGAGTTCTGGATGCGCATGAATTTTATGGCTGAGTTCAACTATTTTATGTTGTATGGATTGTAAGTGCTTTTCTGCACGTGACTTTAAATCCATAATTATTTTTCTGAAGTGGTATCAGAAGAAAATCCTAAAATTGAAGCTGCGTTTTTACGCATGACTTCATTGACATGTGAATTGGAAAGTGAAAATCCATGGAAGGCAGCGACACTTAAACGCAACGTTACCAGCTCAGTCAGTGCAACAACAGTTGCCGTTCTAACACCCGAGAGTGAATAGAAACCTGTTTCATTTAATCCAATAGCAACACCAGGATTGAGTGTAGCAAGCGATTCAATCATAGTTTTCCCATCTTGAATAGATACATGACGCACGTCTGCTTTACCACTTACGATAAAGAAAACACTATCAACAGGTTCGCCTTCAACTACCACGGTTTCGTCTGGAGCGAAGTGTTTTTCAAGGAGGAGGCTCGCAAGAATATCGATTTCTTCTTCGGTGAGTTGAGTGAAGACAGCTTGCTTTTTGATAAATGACCTTTTGACATCCATATCGATAAGTTCGCTCATCATTTTCACCCTGAAAAGTTATATCTCGATACTTTAATAGTATGCGAAGTTTGCTATAAAAACCAGTATGGACTTGAAATAACGCTTATTTATTAAATTCAAGGTGTTAATTACTGAAAAGCTCACATCAAAACTTCGCTTATACCTGGTGGTAAAATAGATGTAGGGGGAGTCTATTATGAAAACTAAAATAATTCGCAATAAACTCGTTTCACTCGTAAAATCCAGCGCAATTGTACTTCTCGTCGCGCTACCTTTTAATGCTCAGGCAGAATATTACGTCACTTATGGGCCATCTGGTTGTGCTACATGCGCAACCTATCACCGAGTGGTGCATAGATACCATGGATGCCATAAAGTCTATAAACATAGAGTTCACAAAGTTTATCGCTACACAAATGGATGTAACAGTGCGCCACAACGAAGACCAGGTCATTATCGAATGACTGTCTATTATCCTGTGCCAGTATATGCAACGCCGTGCGGCGGTTGTTGTGGATGTGGCACTGCTTATTATTCAGAACCGGCTTATTCTGGCGTTTATTTTGTAGAACCACGTGATCGTTTGGTAGGAAACTCATATACTGTTGAAAATTATTATGGATCACCACAAGATACCGGCACAGCCGATAATGATTATTATTAGAGTGTTTTTGTAGCTACTTCATTTTGAATTATTTAGAATGGAAAGATTAACAAGGAGCTGTCGAATGAAATCGTATTATTTTGCGTGGATTGTTGCCGTTTCAGTTAGCTTATTATCCGGATGTGCTTACCTGCAAGGAAGGCATGATGATCAGAGTGCGGCAAACACAAAATCACAGAGTAAATCAGCTGTTGCTACGCAGGAACAGGAAGCGCCTGCACCAACGATGTATCAACGTGGCAATCCAGCGACTACTGCTTCAAAAATGATTGCGCCAATTACGCAATAATTATTTTTGAGGCTGAACTATGCTAGTTAAATCATACCGTCACGTAATTGCGTCCGTGTTTTTTTATTTGGTATTAATAACCAATGCAGTGAGTCAAACTCAATTCCCGGATGGTACGAAAGATATAACAATTCCACACGTTAAGGGAATACGCGCCGATTTATTGCAAAACATTGCGCCTATCATCGAAAAATCTATTGCAGCAGGTGAGTATCCTGGCGCTGTGGTTTTAGCAGCACATCGCGGGCATATCATTTACAAAGGAATATTTGGCAGTCGACGTATTTTGCCAGATGTTGCGCCTATGCAATTTGATACTATTTTTGATATGGCTTCTTTGACAAAAGTACTGGCAACCACACCCGCCATTATGCAACTGGTTGAACAGGGAAAATTAGATATCGATGTTCCTGTTGCAAAATACTGGCCGCAATTTGCTGAAAATGGCAAAGAGACAGTGACTGTTCGTGAAATGCTGACACATACGTCGGGCTTACCAGAAGATGTGCCGATGCGAGAACAGGGTGCAGCAGAAGCACTGCGTGAAGTTGAAAAAATTAAATTGCTGCATCCTCCCGGAACGGCATATGTATACAGTGACGTGAATTTTATTGCCCTGGCACATTTAGTTGAGCTTATTTCTAAAGAACCTTTCGATCAATATGTACAAAAACATATTTATAATGCGCTTGGTATGAAAAATACATTTTTCCTGCCGCCAGAAACATTGCGTGATCGTATTGCGCCGACCGAAGTGATTGATCATGAATTACGTTGGGGAAAAGTGCATGATCCAACTGCGTATGCAATGGGTGGAATTTCCGGCAATGCTGGATTATTTTCTACAGCAATGGATGTTGGGCTTTATGCGCAATGTCTGCTGGATTATGGGCATTATTCAGTTAAAGATAAACAGGGAAAACAACAGTCAGATTATTTGCTAGGTCCATTGACTATTTTAAAAATGACAACGCCTCAAATGTCGCCAACATTGCTGGATGTGCGCGGATTAGGTTGGGATATTGATTCGCCTTATTCTAATCGCGGTATTTTATTTACGGATAAATCATTTGGTCATACCGGCTGGACCGGCACATCATTATGGATTGATCCAGCGACACAAACGTGGCTTATTGTATTCACTAGTCGTACCCATCCAAAAGCATTGAGCATCAATCAAGTTGTGCAAGACAGACGTGCGATTGCCAATGTGATTGCAGCAAGTATTACTGATATTCCGGTTGATCATTTGAATAATACGGGACAAGGTGAATTAGTTCGCGCTTATCAGCAACAAACGCATGGATCATGAGCATGATTATATTTCATCGAATTTTATTTTTTATTTTTTTATTTACGTTTTCTTTACATGCATATTCAGCACCAATCGAACCCGGTGCAGACCGTTTAAATGCTTATTTATCTAAATTAAAAAATAAACGAGTGGGTGTTTTCGCCAATCATTCTTCACTGGTAGGAACGACACCGCTAGTGGATGAATTATTAAAACAGCATATTGATGTAGTCAAAATATTCGCGCCTGAGCATGGTTTTTTTACCAATGGCGAGGGACGAATCCATGATGACGTCTATAAGAATACGCAGATCCCGATAGTTTCATTATACGGAAAAAAACTCACACCGACGGCAGCGGATTTGCAAGATGTTGATATTCTCGTGTTTGATATTCAAGACGTCGGTGTGCGTTTTTATACGTATATTTCATCTTTGCAAAAATTAATGGAAGCCGCTGTCAATAATAATAAATCGCTGATCATTCTTGATAGACCCAATCCAAATGGATTTTATGTCGATGGACCTGTGCTTGATCGTAAATATAAATCTTTCACAGGCATGCAACCGATTCCAGTGGTTTATGGTATGACAATGGGAGAGTATGCCAAGATGCTGGTGGGTGAAGAATGGTTGAATGTCACGCCAAAATCCAAATCACATACGTTAAATTTAACAGTCATTCGCTGTGCTCATTACACGCATAAAAGTTTGTATGAACCGCCAGTTAAACCTTCGCCTAATTTACCGACTATTCAGTCAATTTATTGGTATCCCACGATTGGTTTATTTGAAGCAACTGCATTTAGCGTCGGTCGTGGCACGTCTAAACCATTTCAAGTATTTGGTCATCCACTTTTATTGAAGAAATTTACGTTTACTCCCACAGTATCTCCCTATAAAAATCAAATTTGCCACGGCTGGAATCTTGCCGCGAACAAAAAAAAGGTGCTGAAAGAAGTTGCTAGGAAAATCCAATTAAAATATTTAATCGAGGCATATCATTTATATCCTCAGAAAGACAATTTCTTTAGAGGATTTAGTTATGCTGCAGGCACTAATACATTAGAAGCACAAATTAAAGCGGGTTTCAGCGAACAACAAATTCGAAAAAGCTGGCAGCCTGAATTGCTCGCATTTAAAAAAATTCGCAAAAAATATTTACTTTATCCTGATTTTAGTTGAAATCATAAGCTATTTAAAAAGAAAGTTGAGCGTCATGCGCAATGATGATACCCTCTGACAAAGAATATTTTTCAGCGAAGAAAAGCGGCAAAGGAATTAGGGATGAGAAAGGTAATACTCTTATTGTTAACCTGCCAATTGACTGCTTGTTCAATCACTCCCAAACCCATTACCGTCGAAGATCGTTATAATGAAGCAAAAAATGATTTAAGTCATTTTCTCAATCAACAAGAAGAAATTTGTGGAACGCTCAACTTTAATCAAGCGCTTGCGCGCGGTTTAAAATACAATCTCGATTATCGTATCAAGCTCGTAAATAATGCGCTGCAAGCAGGGCAGCTTGATATTGCGATGTTTACCATGTATCCCGCGTTGAATGCCAGTGGCTCGATTTATAATCGTAGTAATACCTATGCAAGCTCGGGTATCACATCCACAGGCCAACCAACCGATGTCTTGAATTCAACACCCAATACCATTCGTTCAGCACGTGTCGCATTGAGCTGGAATGCGCTTGATTTTGGACTGGGTTATGTGCGAGCAAAACAGCAGGGTGATCGCATGTATATTGCGGAAGAAGAGTCACGCAAGCAATTACAAAAATTATCCCAAGATATACTGGTTGCTTATTGGAGTGCTTATAGCGCACAACAACTCATGGTAGAAGCTCGAAATTTTGAGGCATTATTAACGCGTGCAAAAAATAAATTAGCACGCGCAATGCGTGATAAAGCAGTACCCAAGGAAAGCATCTTGAATTTTCAGGCCGCTTTACTGGAAGGCAATCGGCGTATTATCCAATTACAATATAAATATGAAAAAGCAATGCTCGATCTGCGGCATCTCTTGAATCTTTCACCGAATATCCGATTTCGGTTAGCACCACCACCACAGATTTTAACGAGTCCGCATGACATACGGGACATTGATTTTAGTAAAATGGATGCAATTACGCTGGTGTCTCGCCCTGAATTAAGTGGGCAAGAGTATCAACAGCGAATTGCCCAGTTAGGTGTAAAAACAGTGATATTGCAGGCGCTGCCAGGCATTACCTTAAATGAAGGTTGGAATTACAACAGTAATAAATATTTGGCGAATCAAGTTTGGCTAGATAAGTCGCTTGATGTGGCATGGAACTTGCTGAATCTCGCTTCCCTCCCTGCTTCAATTAAAACAGCCAGGGCTCAAGTGGAATATGAAAAACTGAAGCTGATGGCGCTTACTTTTACCGTATTAACCGAAACGCGCTATGCTTACTCCCATTATATCTCCCTGCTGAACGAATATGACGTTGCGCATAAACAAACTCTCAATGCACAAGCACTCTATAAATTAAATAAAGATCGTGAACTAGCATCTTTGGCAAGTAATCAGCAGGTTGTTTTGGCAGAACTTAAAGCATTAACTGCAAAAATGGATGAAGATTTATTGCAATCTGATTTATCGACGGCGCTGGGCGAATTATATTTATCAGTTGGTTCGGATGTTTTGCCAGCTGATATAGGCAATTGTCCGCTTGATGAAGTGACTGAAATCATCAATCGCAATTTCATTCAGCAAAACACGTGGAATTTTAAAAATTATGTGAATAATACCTATCAAAAACTATTTGGCAACCAGCAGCCTTTTACATTACAACTTTTTGGAGCCTATGATTTGGCGCAGGTAAAGAAGTTGCAAAAAAGCTTAAAAGTAAGCGATAAAACCAATTTTGCCCATACAAAAAACAAAGGACGTGATTGGTATGTCTTAACAGCAGGAAAATATACCAGTGCAAAAGAAGCAGAAGCAAATATACCGCAATTACCAAACGAACTCCGCAAGTTATCCCCTTGGGCGAGAACAACTGATGCCTTGTCGTGGATAGGCTAATTCAATATACTGTAGTTATAGTCTGAATGATAAGTAAAGCTTATTTGGGATACCCATGCTATGCAAGGATCACTTATCAAAACGATTTTTAAAAGAATAAGATTTTATTTTATTATAAGTATTTTAGCCTGTATCTTGTTTCTCATCGTTACGCACGCACATGCAAAAGAATTTCCAGCAACATTACCAACACCTCCATCAGACATAACCTCAACGTCCGTTGAAAAAACACCGGAATATGTTGTGATTAAATCAAGTGATCAAGCGACTTTTTCAAGTGAAACCGCGGCGAGTGTGTCTGATATTTTTGTGAAGGAAGGCGGTAAATTTCAAACGGGTGATATTTTATTGAAACTAGACTGTCGCTTGCAGCAAGCTGAATTGAAAAAAGCACTTGCTGTACAAGCCGCGACAAGAATGGCAAAAACCTCTGCCAAAAAATTAAAATCATATGGATCAATCAGTGAGTTTGAAGTAGTAAAAGCAAATTCGGATGCGGATGCTGCTGATGCAGACGTTGATAAGTTACGTACAATCGTTGAGAAATGTGTTATCAAAGCACCGTTTAATGGTTCAGTCTCTGAAGTCTCTGTGCATTCGCATGAAAGCGTCAAACCAGGCGACCCTTTGTTAAAAATTGTGAATACAGAAAATCTGGAGTTAGAAATTCAAGTTCCTTCAGCATGGCTGACATGGTTACATGTAGGTTCTGTGTTTGATGTACATCTGAATGACAACAACAAAAAAATCACCGCTAAAATTATACGAATTGATCCTCAAATTGAACCTGTGAGTCAGTCAGTAAAAATAATTGGAACAATCGAACCACCTGATCCGAGTTTGCTACCTGGGATGAGCGGACAAGCTATCTTTCCTGATAATCCAAATGTAACAACTAAGAGCAAGCCGTGATATGCCAGAAAATGAAAAAATACAAACTCAAATTGAAGGTTTGGCAACACTCTTAGTGCTGGCTGAAGAAATTAGAAAGCTAACAAACATTCGTGAGTTTGGATTTTTCAGCACCAATGAAACACATCGTCTCATTCCATATCACACCGCGTATTTATGGCAGAAGAAAGAATTTATCGGTCCACAATTAATTGCACAATCTGGTACTGCTGAAATTGATATTCATGTGCCATCAAATCAGTGGTTAATTAATATGGTCAACCATATCAATCAAAATGATATGGTAAAAGATATTCAGCAACTCAATGCAGAAGAATTAAAAAACGATTCTTCGATCACATCAGAATGGCCTGATGTGATGCCACAATATTTGCTGTGGTGCCCTTTAATCAACAAACATAATCAAGTCAATGGCGGGCTGATATTTTTTCGAGAAACGCAATTTTCTGAAGCAGAAATGAAAATGTTAGGTTGGCTTATTGCCAGCTATCAATACACTTGGACTGTGCTAGTTAAACCACAAAAAATTCCTCGCTTAGAAAAATTCAAAGAAAAACCTTACTTATTTTTGTTAAGTTTTATTATTTTATGTATCTTATTTTTTCCAATTCGAATTTCCGTTTTTGGTGATGGTACTGTTGTGCCAAGAGATCCCGCTGTAATCAATGCGCCTATGCAAGGAGTCATTAAATCGTTTGCAGTGAGTCCTGGAGATAAAGTACGTGCGGGACAACTTTTATTAACAATTGATAAAACAGATTTATCAGCTGCAGCGGAAGTGAGTCGAAAAGCTTATTTATTAACACAATCAAAATTGCGTACAGCCATCAATGAAGGATTTGAAAATAAGGATCGTTCAGAGGTTCCAATTATTCAAGCGCAATTAGCAATCGATAAATCACAACTGGATTATGCAAATGAGCTGCTAGCAAAAGCAGATGTCACTAGTCCTATTGCAGGCATTGTCATATTTGAAAGTAAAGAAGATTGGGTAGGACAACCTGTTCGAACTGGCGAACGCATTTTGGTTGTAGCAAACTCGGAAAAAGTCGAATTAAAAGTAACAATTCCAGTCGCAAACATGATTAAACTCAAGATTGGTGATAAAGGCGAATTATTTCTCTACGGGCATTTGAGTGCAATTCCAATTCACATCAAAACCTTAGGTTACAATGCGAAATTATTACCAAATAAAATTCTAGCCTATCAACTGGAAGCATCATTTAATAATTCGAATGATATTCCTGATATCGGTTCACAAGGGACAGTAAAAATTTATGGGCACCATGTGCCATTTATTTATTACTTATTTAGAAAGCCATTACAATCATTTAGACAGATGCTTGGAATATAACCCATGGATAACGATAATCCAATACAGTCCATGCCAAATGAAAAACAACTTAAATTACCTGAGTTGCGTAATGGTATTTCGTTTGCGTTTAATGATTATGATATGGATGGTAAACCACAGTGGGTGATTCATGATTCGGGAAGAAATAAATTTTTCATGATTGGTTTGCAAGAATATGAAATTCTAAAACGCTGGTCATTGGGTCGAGCTGATCTTGTCATTGAGGCAGTCAATCGTGAAACGACATTAAATATTGAATTAAGTGATATAGAGAATTTTACGAAATTTTTAGCAAGCCATTATTTGATAAAACAAACAGGCTATCAAATTTATCAACGTGCAAAAGAGCAAAAACTTTTTAAAAATGATAATTTTTTACGTTGGATAATTGATTATTATTTATTTTTTAAAATTCCATTATTTCATCCAGATCATTTCCTGACAAAAACGAAAATTCTCGGGCAATGGTTATTTAGTAGAACGATGTTTTACATCATGGTGGTGTTAGCCGTCATTGCGTTATATCAACTGAATACAAAATGGGATGAATTCACTCATACTTTCCCTACTATTTTTTCATGGCAAGGATTATTTTTCTATTTCATTGCTTACTCGATTTGTAAATTATTACATGAGTTAGGGCATGCCTATCAGTGTAAGCTATATGGCGTGCCAGTACCTTCTTTAGGTATTGCATTTCTCGTGTTCTGGCCAGTTTTATATACCGATACAACATTAAGTTGGTCGTTGAAAAGTAATCAACGAATGCGTATCGCGTTAGCCGGAATATTAGTGGAAACCTATATCACGATTATTGCCGCTCTTATTTGGAGTAATGTGCATAATCAAGTGATTCAAACTATTTGTTATGTCACTATCACGATTAACTGGATGGCAAGTCTGCTGATAAATGTTAGCCCCTTTATGCGTTTTGATGGCTATTATGTATTAGCTGATTATCTCAAAATTCCCAATTTACAACCGCGCGCATTTGCATTAGCACGCTGGCAAATTCGTCATTGGCTATTTCACTGGCCAGATCCGCCACCCGAACGATTTTCTCCCCAGATGCATCGTTTTTTGGTGGCATATTCTTTTGTTACCTGGATATATCGATTAGTTTTATATTTCGGAATCGCATTATTGGTATACCACTTTTTTATAAAATTAGTGGGAATAATTTTATTTTCGATTGAATTATTTTATTTTATATTGGGACCGATTATTAGAGAAATTCAAACATGGATTTACCATAAAGAAAAATTTAGTTTCAATCTAAGAACAAAAGTTACTTTATTTCTCGGTATTTTTCTCAGTTTAGTTTTTTTTCTACCGCTCAATGAATCAATAAAATTACCCGCAACGCTAAGTTACAAACATGAGTTTTTAATTGCGCCTGAGGATGGCATACTTGAAACGAAGCCGCCATTAATTGGCAGTACAATTAAAGCAAATCAACCGATTGTGAAGATGACTTCACCTGAATTAAATCATCAGTTAGAACAATCTCAGTTAGAATATAAGAAAATGGTTGAAGAATTGCGGCGTGCTTCAATCAATTCGTATTACTCAAATCAAAAAAATATTCTGTCCTCCAATATCAGTGAAGAACAAGCTAAATATAGTAAGTTATACAATCAATATAAAAAAATGACAATTGAGGTCCCATTTAACGGGATTATGGTAGATGTTGCCCCTGATCTCGAACCTGGCAATGCAATTCCGAAAGGTGCATGGATTGGCGATGTTATTTCACCTACTGAAGTTGAAGTGGAAGCCTTTGTATCGCAAATCGATGTAAATAATCTTCGCCCTGGTTTAACCGGACATTTTTATCCTGCTGATATCAGTGAACCCATTATAGCAGTCAAAGTAAAATCGATAGAAATTGTAAATAGTAGTAAATTGAATTGCCGTTATTCCACAGAATTAAAACAAGATAAAAATGAAAATGCGGTTGTTGAAACACCCTGCTATCACATCAGTGAACTAGGTGGTGATATTGCTTCGCTCTTGACGGAAGAAGCGGAATATGTGCCGGTTGATTCTATATTTCGTGTGACATTGATCACACAAAAACCAGTGACTATTTCACATATTCAAAGAGGTACTGTTGTTGTGAAAACAGAACCGGTTTCTTATGCGGATAAAGTTTTTTACAACTTTAAAACAATTTTTATTAAGCAAAGTGGTTTCTAATAGGAGAGAATATTGTGATAGACATCATACTGCTAGGCTTACTTATCATATTAAGTATGCTGTTAGTAAGAAATAAATATCAGTTCAATAAATTAAAAAATCGGTTAGTCGAGTTAGAAAGAGCAGCGTCTGTTGAACCAGCAAAAGATTTTACGCAGGGTCTAACCAATTCAGATGGCGAGTTAACAGCACCTGTTTCGTCGGATCTTCTCACCGGGTTGCCGAGTCGCCAGGCATTTGATGATAGACTTTTACAAACACTGAATCAAAGTAAGCGATTCGAACAATTGTTTGGAATTATAATTTTAGATATCAATGAATTTGGTACTATCAATGATGCGGAAGGATACGAAGTTGGTGATAAATTACTAAAAGAAGTTGCAACGAGACAACAGCGTGTCATACGTCAAATTGATACGATGACGCGCTTTGCGGGTAATACGTTTGTGTTTTTACTGCCACAATTAGCCATGCCTGAAACAGCAGCGTATGTTGTGCAGCGTTTATTAGATAGCATCGTGCAACCTTTTAGTATTAATAAAAAAAATATTTTAATCACAGCAAGTGCCGGCGTTGTTATTTATCCATTAGATGGCGAAGATGTTAATACATTATTAAAACACGCAACAGATGCATTGCATGAAGCAAAAATCTTCGGAAAAAGCCGTTATCAATTCTATCGACAAGAAACACATGCACTGAGTCAATTTGAAATTGATTTAAGCACATTTTTGTCAAAGCCAGATGCATTACTAAAATTTATTATTCAATATCGTCCCTACGTTGATATAAATTCGGAAAAAATTATTTTTGTGGAAGCACTGCCTTGTTTTGATCTTCCAGAACATGGGTTAGTCAAATTCAAAGATTTTGCGAAAACAGCTGAAAACTGCGGCAAAATGCTGGAAATTAGTGATTGGTTGTTAAGAAACTCTATTGAGCGCTTCAAGCTGTGGCAATCACAAGGACTTAATCTTGAATCACTTATCATTAATGTCACCATACGCCAAATTAGAAACCCGCAATTTATTTATCGGGTCACCAAAATTTGTGAAGATTTAAAGATGGATACTAATAAAATTATTTTTGAGATATCGGAAAAAAATAGTTTAAATAACTCAAATGCATTAGAAAAATCATTTTCAATGTTAAATCAAGTGAATATGCAAATTGGGCTCAGTATTATTTCGTTAGGACATTTTGCATTACAAAAAATTACGAAATTACCCATTAATTATTTAAAAATTGATGGCAAAGCAATGCAAGCAAAAAATGAAAATAAAGAATATGAAACGGTCATGCATATGATTATCGCGTTAGCGAAAGATATGAATCTTAAAATTATTGCCGATGATGTTGATTCAGTCGCGCAAAAAGATTTATTAAAAGAATTTGGCTGTGAAATTATGCAAGGCCAATTGTTTAAAGAACCTCTGCCTGGCTAACAGACCCTAGGCAAAAATTTCTTGCCAGGCAGAGCTCGGATTCATTTTGCGTGACACAATTGCGATATCGTTTAACTGTGCTGAAACACCTGAGGTGAAGCTCGTCCAGGACGTTCCATCCCAATGCGTAACAGCACCGCCCGCGCCGACTACCCAGACATCATCTGCAGCAAACATTTTGACACCAAATCGATTTGCGCCACCTATATTTTGCGATGACCAACTCGTGCCGTTATAGGTAATAGCAACGCCACTATTGCCAACTGCCCAGCCTGCATTGGCTGTGCCATCGCCTGTTGTGTCGAGCAGCACAATTTGATTAAGTACGGTTGAGGTTGGCGAAGTAAATGTGCTCCAGCTAGAGCCGTTCCATTTAAGAATGATACCTGCTGCTCCAACTGCCCATGCTTCACTGGTAGAAACGATATAGACGCTATTCAAAGCCTGCGTTGTCGGGCTCGTGACTTTTGTCCAGGTACTGCCATTGTATTGCAGGATTGTGCCGTTATCACCTACGGCAAATCCCAAATCAGCTAGACCATCACCATTGGTATCGATGGCATGTACTGCGTTTAAGTTGCTTATGGTACCGCTCGCGCCATCGACAGGAATCGAAGGTGTGGTAGCTGATGATAATTCTGACCAAGTCGTACCATTCCAGCGCGTTAGCGTGTAGCGATAATTACCACTGCTGCAAGTCGTTACACGAGATCTTACTCCAACGCTCCAGGCTTCTCTTGAAGAAACAGCGGACACTCCTAAGAGATTTTGTCCTGAGCATGCACCACTGATCGTTAATACTGTGCTAGTGCCACCCAGTAAATGAATGTAAAGAAAATTGGTGCTCGGCGTATTCGCAACGGCCCAACCCTCGGCATTAGACAGCATATCAATACCATTTAACGTTGTATTTGATGCATTAACCAGAGAGGCATTGTTCCAAGCGAGTTCTGTGGGCTGATTCCAGTGAGTGATAATAAAACTCCCGCTTGCATTCACGCCGACAGCATAAGCTTCCTGCAACTCAACACTTTGCTGAAGATCACGTTTCCAAGTTGCAGAAGCAACACTCGGTATTCCGCCAATTGAATCGATAGAACATTGGTATTGTGAAACATACGTGCCGCTCGTATGACTACTCGCCAATGTATTGTTTACACCGCGTGTTATTCCAACAAAACTATTACCCGATATTCCAGTGTAATTTATTGCTTCTTTATCAATTAAAATTCTTCCGCTGCTTGCAAATCCTGCGGTGCTGCTCACAGCAATCGTCGTGGCAGTGCTGGTAATAGCACTACTTAATACATCATTCACAAAAAAAGGTGATCCAGCGACTGTTGTCACGGTAAAGGCACCTCTACCGAATGAACTATTTGTTAAATTGGTATTTCCAGTCAGCGCAGAACAGGCAATTCTTGTGTTTGTTCCACTCAATAGTGGTGTTGATAAAAAACGAATTCCCTTGTCTAAGCCACTTTCTGCAATATAAAGCGCCGTTTCTGAAAGTGCAAAATTGCTGGTTGATGTTGCGCTTCCGACAAACATGTAAAGCACAGCTGTTCCTAAAAATCCAATGAGAATAATTAATAAAGCAGCCACAATAGTAAGATAACCTCGCTGTTTTAAAATTCTCATGCTAAATCCCTTAAATAAACTGCGGTGTTTAAACTAAAATTACTATTACTCTGTGTGATATTCAGTGTAATCGTGACATAACGAATTAATGTTGCTACTGCAGTTGTTACTCCATTTTTATCAAAATAACCAAACGCAAGTGAAGAAACACCATCTGCTAAGATTTGGCTGTTACGCATAAGACTCGTGCCGCTTAAACTATAGCTAATGCTAGTGCCGTCAAAATCAGTAAAAACAAGCTGAGTGGCTGTTGCTGTACTAATGCTCGTTACTGAACGCACAGCACGAATATCTCTTGCCATACGCTCCAATGAAAGACGTGCTTGCCAGTCTGCATCCACAGTATTTTTTGCAGCAAGATAAGTCTGGGCGCCCATTGCAATGATATTGCTTGCAACCACTACAATAATGCTTGTTAAGGCGATAACAAAAACAAGTTCAAGTAAGGTAAATCCCTGCTGTTTTTTCATGTTAATACGCCGCAATTAAAGTTGAAAAAGAAGCATCACCTAATCCACTTACCGTGACAGTAATAGTTTTATAATTTGCATCGCCATTCAACGTCGTGCAACTGATGCTGGTACTAATTGAATAGCCACTAGGCACAGTACAAAAAGTTGGTGTTGTAGTGTTTGGACACGTTAAGCTGCTATAGCCATTCAAACTTTGCTGACCAATAAACCATTCCATGCAGCGTTTGGCTGTTTGCGTTGCGATAATTTCTTGATGAATGGTCGGTATTTTTTGCGTCGTCGTAATAAGCGCTAAAAGAATCGTAGTAGCCAATAAGCTAGTCACAACAATAAAGACAACCAGTTCAATTAAAGTAAAACCATTTTGTTTGTTTATCATTGAACGAGAACTCTCCCTGTTTCAGGTGCAATGGAGATAGTGACAGTATCGCCACTGGCTGTTAAGGCAATCGTTGCAGTAGCAGAAAGTGCGGTACCCGGCGTTGCTGTATCTGTGTATGGAATGCCTAAGCCATCAAATGCAATTAAACTATTCGGTAAATTGCTTAACGTACCAAAGCTAATACCCGAGTTTAATGTCATTGTCGTATTCCCTAATGCGAGTTTAATGGCTGTTCCAGCATTATTGACAATTTGATAGGTATTAGCTGATGTTTTTACAAAGCGATAGCGTTGGCCGTTTGTCATCGCTAAAGATTGCGCATAGCGAATATCATTTGCAATTTGTTGTGCTTCGGCCGCTAAATTGATACTTGATCCAGGCCATTTAAGATAGACACCTAAAGACAGGATAGCCATCAAAATGATAACAATAATAAGCTCAAATAAGGTGAATCCAGCTTGTTTTGATAAAACTCTCATGCCTAAATCCTATAGTAGCTAATTACATCATTTTGTAAGAGAATAAAGAGGCTGAAATTTACTGATAAGGATATCAGGTTGTGCTGAGTAAGCTACGAGATTTTAAAGGGCTCACATTTCTACGTTCTTTGTGGTCTAATGAAGCGGATAATATATTTGCTCCCGGTATTTGCAGCATCGGCATTATTTCCCAACAATTGTGTCTTGCCTATGCTCGTCATGATAATGGCAAACCTGAGTTACAATTTATTGAAATCTATCCTTTTTCCAAAAATGCTGAATTTTCTCAAATCCTAAATGCGGCAGTCAAAAAACATCAATTGGAAGGTGTAAGTTGCACGTGGGTATTACCACCTGAACGCTATCAATCTATTTTACTTGATGCATTGCCAGTCGCTGAATCTGAATTTCAGTCGGCAATCCGTTGGAAACTCAAAGGCATTTTGCAATATCCAGAAACGGATGTTGTTATTGATAGTTTCCCTGTGCCTTTGCAAAAAACGCATGATCCACGCAAAATGATTGTCATTGTGGCGGCGCAAATTAGTTTTTTACAACCCTATGCGAATAAAATTCGTGAAAGTGGCTTACATCTAAAAACAATTGATATTCAAGAGCTCGCACTGAGAAATATTACTTCGCAATATGAAAACGATGAAAAAACCACAGCGCTAATTTATCTTCGCGAAAGCGGTAGCGAACTTATCATTACCAGCCAAAAAGAACTCTATTTTCACAGACATTTAGATTCAAAATTATCAACAATCAATCAAGCGGATGAGCATGCAAATCCAGAGCTTGATAAAGCAGCACTGGAATTACAACGTTCATTCGATTACTACCAAAGCCAGTGGCGTCAACCAGCACCTGCTCGAGTTATTTTGGCAACTGCAGGGTTAGCGGGGGACTTCATTGCGAAGTATTTAACAAGTCGTCTGGCACTTCCTATACAAACATTCGATATCCGTAGTCTCATAAAAAGTAAGCAGGAATTAAGCACTGAAGAACAGGGACGTTATTTGCCTGTTATTGGCGGGTTACTAAGAGAAGAGAGCGCACAACATGTTGCAACAAGTTAATCTCTATCGATTATTACCAGAAGAAAACAAAGAGGCTTCGCTAAAAAAATTGTCTTTTGCCTATAGTGTTTTTGTTGTTTTTCTATTTTTGATGACACTATTGAGTCTTTGGCAAAATCATAAAAAAGCGTATGAATTAGCTTTAATGCAAAAAAAAGTAGCGATAGCCGAACAACAATTGGCAACTTTGATTTTACAAAATCCGATGTTAAATCCCAAGGATATCGAGGCATCCTTGCAACAGCTGCAGCAAGAGTTAGATGTGAAAGGTAAAATAGTTGCATTACTCGCTCAGGAACGGGGTCTTTCTGCTGATTTAAAAGGTCTTGCCGCAGCTGCTGTGCCTGGAGCCTGGCTGACCGAAATTTCAATTTCAATCCAGGAAATGCAGGTTAGTTTAAGAGGACAAGCTTTACGCCCAGGCGCTGTGCAAGCGTATTTGACACAGTTGCTGCGTCAGCCTGCATTTATGAATACGCCGCTGGAATTGCGAGAAATAACCAATGCAAGCACGGCAAGCAATCCATATTTGAATTTTTATATCGCGACTAAGGCTAGCAAGTAACGATGAATAATAGAATTTCTACTTTAAAAACTTGGCTTAAAACACGTGATACGCGTGAACGCATACTTTTAACAGGTGTTTTTGCCGTATTCACTTATGCTGTCTGGAATTTTCTTATTGAACGACCGTTGACTCATAAGCGAGTCGAGCTGGTAAATAAAATCGAAACCACTAAAATTGCCATCGATGCAGTGCATCAGCAAATTAAAAACATTGTAGATATTACGGCTAATAGTTCATATGTTCAGGAAATTCAACGGCAGAAAAACCTAACCGGCCAGGCCCAGAATTTCAAACAACGCATAGAGAATTTGTTACCCACGGTGATTCAACCTAAAGATTTACCTGCACTCGGTTCTGCTATTCTACAACAGCCGGGAATAACCTTAATTGGCATGAAAAAACTTCCTTCAGAAAATTGGATTCCAGCAGGATTAGGCAAAGTTTCCTTGCCTGAGAAATCAAAAAATATCTACAAATACAGCATGCAAATCGAATTTTTGAGTGATTATTTTGGCACGCTTGATTACTTGAGTCGTTTGGAAAAATTGCCTTGGCATATTTATTGGGATAGCTTGGAATATAAAGTAACCCAATATCCAAAAGCGGATGTGAAGCTAAAAATTTATGTATTAAGTTATCAGGCGACTTAACTATGAAATTTTTTTGGTGGGCATTGATTATCAGTTTAATAAGCGGAAATGTTTACGCTGAAGTATTTCGTGACCCGACTCGTCCCGAATTTTTTACGAACAACAAGGTGCAATTAGGTCAATTAGAGTTAAATGCAATTATTATATCGAATACCAGACAGGTTGCTGTCATCAATGGAACTGTAGTGAAAGTAGGTGATGATATTGGTAATGCCAAAGTTGTTTCGATTGCACCAAATACCGTGCAGCTTGATGGTCCTGATGGTAAAATTACGCTGTTTCTGGTTGATAAATCACTTAAACAACCAACGAATGGTTCTTGAAGATCAGAAAAATAAAGGGATTTTATGCTAGGGAATCGATATTTTTTTACAATTATTTTAATACCAGTATTTTTTCTGTTGGCAAGTTGTAAAACCATTCATGCGACGCATGGAACGGTGGATGATCAAATTCATCAAGATTTACAACAAGGTATTGCATATGATCATGGGATGCCAATTGCGACTGTACCCCATCGTGCTGTACCAAAATCAGTGAGTAATGCATTATTACCTTCTGTCACACGTCGCTATGCGACAGAAAATAACTTTTCAGAACGTCGATTCAATGTGACTGCAGATAAAATGCCGGCAAAAACTTTTTTTACCGGATTAGTCGATGGAACATCAATTAACATGGTGGTGAATCCCAATGTAACTGGGAATATTTCACTGAATTTAAAAAATGTCACGATTGAAGAAGCCATGCAAGCGGTTCGTGATGCCTATGGTTATGAATACAAACGAACATCCTATGGTTACGAAGTGTTACCGCAAGAACTTGAGACCACGATGTTTACCATCAATTATCTCGATGTGCGTCGCACAGGAAAATCGTTTACGGAAGTCAGCTCAGGACAAATCAGTGAAAAAGTGGGTACCTTTAGCACTGGATCAGGATCAAATTCCCAGACGCCATTTCCACCATCCAATGTGAATCAAAATCCTCCCTCTGGTAGTAGTATTGATACACGCTCAGAAATGAATTTCTGGCGTGATTTAGATGTCACTTTAAAAGCTATGGTTGGTACTGATGGTGGACGTTCAGTTGTAGTTAATCCACAAGCGGGTCTCGTCATAGTGCATGCGTTACCGAAAGAACTACATCAAGTCGGTCGTTATCTCAGTCGCATTCAAGCTAGCATGGGGCGTCAAGTAATTATAGAAGCTAAAATTCTTGAAGTTGAATTGGATGACCAATTTCAATCGGGTATAAATTGGAATTTGTTCGGAATCGGAAATGCCACAACAAATGATGGCGGTGTCTCGCAAACCAGTACCAATACATTTACGGGCACTGGTATGACAGACTTTAATACGATGTTTACGCTAAATGCAGGTAAAGGAAGTTTTAATCTTTTAATTAAAATGTTGCAAACACAAGGCAACGTGCAAGTTTTATCGAGTCCGCGTTTATCCACTGTAAATAATCAAAAAGCAATTATCAAAGTTGGGAAAGATGAATTTTTCGTGACGGGTGTTTCGACCGAAAATACAATTACAGCCAACTCAACTATCCCAACGCAAAATGTCTCACTCACACCATTTTTTTCAGGCATTACATTTGATGTGACGCCACAGATTAGTAAAAATAATGTGATTATTCTACATATTCATCCATCTGTGAGCTTGGTGAAACAACAGGAAAAAAGTATTCAATTGGGTCAAACTGCGGTTAATACACCTAACACACTTACTTTGCCACTTGCCTTAAGCACAATACGGGAATCTGATAATGTGGTACGTGCCAAAAACGGCCAGATTATTGTTATCGGTGGTTTAATGCAAAATTCGATGGTTGAAGAAACTGCAGGAACACCTGGGTTATCACGAATCCCATTTTTTGGCGCTTTATTTAGAAGAACGCAACAAGTGTCGACCAAAAATGAGTTGGTTATTTTATTAAGACCGATCATTGCAAATCAAAATGCCTGGGTAAATGATTTAGAGGAAACAGATCGAAATTTTGCATCCGTACGACGTGGTAATCATCAAGGTGGTTTAGCCGATGTATTTGGTAACGAAGGTGAAATTGAAGGCTGGTGTGGAGAATTTCCATGTACTTAGATTATTTCAAATTTAATGAATTGCCTTTTGCATTAACTCCAAATGTTGGATTTTTTTGTCAATTGAACGGGCACCAGGAAGCATTAAATACTATTTTATTTAGTTTGCGCGGTGGCGAGGGATTCATCAAGATTGTCGGTGAAGTTGGTTCTGGAAAAACGTTATTATGCCGAAAATTATTGGATAGTCTGGAACATGATTATGTGACAGCGTATGTTCCCAATCCTGATTTGACTCCTATCGAATTGCGACGTGCATTTGCCCGAGAATTGGGAATTAATCCCGCGTTATTACATGATCAACACGAATTACTAACGCTTATTAATAATCGTTTATTAGAATTGCATGGAGAAGGAAAACGTGTTGTTTTATTGTTAGATGAAGCACAAGCTCTCTCTGAAGAAAGTCTTGAAGCATTGCGTCTGTTAACTAATTTGGAAACGAAAACAGCTAAACTATTACAAGTTGTTTTATTTGGCCAACCTGAGCTTGATGAAAAAATTAATTTATCGCAGTTACGTCAACTGAAACAACGCATCAGTTTTTCATATTATCTACCACAATTGTCGCGTGAGGATTTAGATACGTATTTATTTCATCGTTTAGCGGTTGCAGGCAATACGTATGGTACTTTGTTTTCAAAAAAAGCGCGTGATATGTTGTTTCGCACCAGTCAGGGAATTCCACGTCTTGTTAATATTCTTTGTCACAAAGCATTATTAGTTGCATACGGACGCGGTGAAGGAAAAGTTAACCATAAAATTATGCAAATCGCCATTCGTGATACGGAAGCGGCGATACCATCTTCTACCAGAAAAATAATTACTTATTCGCTAGGCATTGGCTGTTTCGTTACGTTTATTTTGCTTTGGTATCTTTATAAAGGGGTCATTTGATGAGTGTAATTAATCAAATGCTGAAGGACCTGGATAAACGATCCAGGATCGCACCAAAATTACAAGTCAATTTAGTTGGATTGCATGCAACTGCTGTACTAAAACGTAAGAAGAAAAATTTTAAATTTTTTAGCAAATTTATTTTTTTTATTATCGCAATTTTCTTATTAAGCGTCCCATATTTGGTTAAGCATAAAACTTTAATTCAACAACACTTAACCCAAATGACTCATAAAGTTTCTATTGAAAATAAAATCAATGATGCCGTAATAAATTCAACTAATTCTTCTGCGATCATGACAGGTATCGTCTTACAAACACAAGCAGATATGACATTTTTACGCTTATTATTAAATAATAATGTGCTTTATCGCATTACTGCCGATGTCGAAAAAAATATTCTGGTTGTTGTCCTGGAGCACACAAAATTACTGACAAGTTTACCAGCGATGAATTACGCCAATAGTTCAATTCAACATATTTCTATGAGCAATGAAGCAAATGGTGATTTGAAAATTATAATTAAATTAGAAAACGGTGCTTCATTACAACATCTTAGTTTTAGTGAAACTAGTAAATTACCCGAATTTCAAATTGATGTTCGTCATCAAAATGTATTTATTCCCGCAAAAAAAGTGGAAGCACAAGAAGCTGTTCGTCCAGACGTTAAAAAAGTGGTTGTCGATATGGGTGTTGAACAAGAGTATCAACGTGCATTAAATTTAGCGTCATCCGGTGAGTTGAATCAAGCCATTGAACTACTCACGCCATTCGTTAAAAAAAATCCTACCTACAATCCGGCTCGTCAAACGTTGATAACATTATTGATACAAGAAAATGAACACGCTAAAGCAGAAAAAATAGTCGACATGGGATTAATTTTACAACCAAATTATTTAGCATTTGTAGAATTAAAGGCGCGCATCTTGGTTGAGAAAAACAAAGTAGCAGAAGCGCTTGGTTTGTTAGGACGTATTTCGCCGCCTATCGTTGAGCATCCTGATTATTATGCTTTTCTTGCAGCACTTTATCAGCGCCAAGGACAAGCAAAATTAGCCGCGAAATTATATGAACAACTACTAACACTTTACCCAAATAAAGGCGCCTGGTGGGTAGGGCTTGCAATTGCATTTGATTCTCTTGGCAAGCATGCAGATGCTGAAGAAGCGTATGCGCGAGCAGATAATCAAAGTTTAAACCCAGAGTTGAAAGCATTTGTTGAGACAGAGCTTCGTGAAACTTAATTTATAAGTTGAGAACGCTGATGACAACGATAGATAAAAAAGTTCATATTGGGAAATTATTATTAAACAATAATCAGTTGACTGAAGAACAACTGGAAGCCGCTATTGCACGCCAAAAATCAACAGGCGAACGACTGGGTCGCGTGTTAGTGAATATGGGGTTGATTGAAGAAAATCAAATTAATGAATTACTCGCAGAACAATTAAAAATTCCACTCGTAGATATTAAAAATTATACGTTGGATCCAGACGCCGTTTTTGCATTACCAGAAATTTATGCCAGACGTTTCCGCGCCATCGTTTTAAATAAAGATCAACACGGCGCGCTAATTGGTATGGCTGATCCACAAGACGTGGTGGCATATGATGAAATATCAAAAATTTTAAATTGTCCCATTAAAGTTGCATTGGTGCGTGAAGATGATCTTTTGAAAGTCATTGATATGGTCTATCGACGCACCATGGAAATTAGTTCATTCGCTGAAGAACTATCTGCAGAACTTACCAAAAATGATTACGATATTTCGCAACTGGCAGTCGGATTGTCATCAACCGATGCGCCTGTTGTCAAATTGTTGCAATCCATTTTTGAAGATGCGGTACAAGTGAATGCATCCGACGTACATATTGAACCTGATGAACATCTCTTGCGAATACGGCAACGTATCGATGGTATTTTGCATGAACAAACATTAAAAGAAAAACATGTGGCGCAGGCTCTTGCGTTACGTCTTAAATTGATGGCTGGATTAAATATTGCAGAAAAAAGATTACCGCAAGACGGTCGCTTCAGTATCAAAGTTCGTGACAAAAATTATGATATTCGTTTGTCAACGTTACCTACGCAATTCGGTGAATCTGTTGTGATGCGTTTATTAAATCAATCATCGGAGATTGTCGGTTTAAATAACGTTGGAATTCCACAGTATATTTTAGAACGATTACATAAAATTTTATCTTTACCAAATGGATTGTTATTGATAACAGGTCCGACCGGTAGTGGTAAAACAACCACATTGTATGGCATGTTGACTTATCTTAATAACGCTGAAAAGAAAATTATTACTGTCGAAGATCCTGTTGAATATCGTATTTCACGAATCAATCAAGTCCAGGTACAAGCTAAAATTGATTTATCGTTTGCAAGAGTCTTAAGATCTGTTCTGCGTCAAGATCCTGATATCATCATGGTTGGTGAGTTGCGTGATCAGGAAACCGTTTCCATTGCTTTACGTGCCGCAATGACGGGACATTTTGTGTTATCAACATTGCATACCAACGATGCAATTAGTTGCGCGATCCGCTTGCTTGATATGGGCGCTGAAGGTTATATCGTTGCATCTGTACTACGTGCTGTGATCGCACAACGTTTGGTTCGACGCATTTGTCAAAATTGCGTTGAAACTTATACCTTGAGTCATCAAGAAATAATTTGGCTAAAATCAGTCACAGACAAACCATTTAATGATATTTCTTTTAAACGTGGTGTGGGTTGTTCATATTGTCATAACACTGGATATAAAGGACAAATTGGTGTGTTCGAACTGCTTGAAATTAATGATGCGGCAGCTGATGCATTGCGCGTGAATAACACGGGTGAATTTGGTCGACTGATACATGAAGATAAAAATTTTCGACCACTCATTGCCAGTGCATTGGCACTGGTGTTTGAAGGAGTTACAACATTGCAAGAAGTCATACGTATCACGGGTGAAAGTTTGGATACCACCAAAGAGTAAAGACTATGCCAACTTTTGAATATCATGGACGCGATAATGATGGCAGGCCTGTCAAAGGTCGGCGTTTAGCGCAATCCGCTGATAACTTAAGCATAGAATTACTTAATCAAGGCATTACTCCTATTCGAATCAGTGTAACTGGTGGGCAAACAAATGCATTAGAAACACTAAAAAGTTGGTTCCAGCCGCGACGTATCAATTTAGAAGAATTAAGCATGTTTGCTCGTCAAATGCATACACTCACTAAAACAAGCGTGCCAATTACTTCTGCTTTAAGACAACTGTCTGAAAACGCACGTACGTTGCGGATGGCTTCAGCATTAAATGGAATCGTAGAAGGACTCGAATCTGGGAAAGATTTAGCAAGTGCGATGCAAGATTATTCCGCCATTTTCTCACCCATCATGATTAGCATGATACGGGTAGGTCAAGATAGCGGGCATTTGGATGAAGCATTTTTACGTTTGAATCAGTATCTTGAACTTGAAGCAACAGCAATTAAGCGAGCGAAAGCCGCTCTACGTTATCCGACGTTTATTATGATGAGTGTGATTGCTGCAATTATTTTGGTAAATGTTTTTGTCATCCCAACATTTGCTAATATCTTTAAACAATCGAATGTTGAATTACCTACGATGACGAAAGTGCTCATTGCGACTTCGAGTTTTTTTATTGATTATTGGGTTTATTTAATTTTATTAACGGCTGCTGGGATTGGCTGGATTTATTATTATCTGCATACCCCAGAGGGCAAATACAAATGGGATAAGTATATTTTGCGTTTGCCGATTGTTGGAAAGATTTTACGGCGCATTGTTTTATTGCGATTCGCTCAATCATTTTCAGTCATTGTCAGTTCAGGTATTCCCATCATTGATGGTATTGGTTTGGTAGCTAAAACACTTGGGAATTCGTATGCATCTAAAGAAGTACTATCGATTCAAGATTCAATACAACACGGGAAAAGCCTGACTCAAGCTATTGCCGCTACCCAGTTATTTACGCCACTTGAAATGCAGACAATGGCAGTGAGTGAAGAAACCGGCGAATTGGCCAATATGCTTGATCAAATTGCAATTTATTATCGTCGGGAAGTGGATTATGATCTTAAAAAATTGAATGATGTTATTGAGCCTATTCTCATAATTGGTATGTCATTAGTTGTGTTAATGCTCGCATTTGCGGTTTATTTACCAATTTGGAATATGGTGAAATTAGTTCATCATCAATAGTCATGATAGAATTGATAAAACAAGGGAGGTTTTATGAAACAAACGCAGGCGGGTTTTACCTTAGTTGAATTAGTCATCGTTATTATTATCTTGGGACTTTTGGCCGCGGTTGCTGTGCCAAAGTTTATTGATCTTTCCTCAGATGCAAGAACTGCGGCAACCAACAGCGTTGCAGCCTCGTTATCCGCGGCCAATGCAGTGAATTATGCGTCACGCAAAGTCAATGCAGCGAAGGGAAATTCAGTGGCAAATTGCACTGATGTTGCAACATCATTACAAGGCGGATTACCAAGCGGCTATACGATTGGGTCTCTTGCTGCAGCGGCAGATACGACAGTCACCTGCACGTTGACAGGGCCGGGATCGACCACTGCAACCTTTAATGCAACAGGGATTAGTTAATTATATTCATTTACAGGGAGGTTTACTTTCATGATGAAGGCGCAAAGCGGTTTTACATTGGTTGAATTGGTTATTGTCATCATTATCCTAGGATTACTTGCTGCAGTTGCTGTACCAAAATATATTGATCTTTCGTCTGATGCAAAAACAGCTGCAACAAATAGTGTAGCAGCCTCCTTATCAGCAGCGAATGCTGTCAACTATGCTTCAAGAAAAACAAATGCAACAAAAGGTGTTGCTATTACAAACTGCACTGACATGTCGAATGCATTGCAGGGTGGTTTAGCGACAGGGTACACGATCACCGCTGCGACAGTGGCTGTTGATACAACAGTGAGTTGCACGTTAACTGGGCCTAGCTCAACGACGGCAACGTTTAGTGCGACGGGGATAACCTAGTATTTTTGCAGCCTACGTCCCTTTAATGCGCCACCTACGTCCCGCGACTTGTTCGCGGGATCCAAGGCTGTATCGCGAATTCCCTATAAATGTATAGTCAAAACAGTAAGTTATCTCAAATTCAACAATACGATGAGAAAGGAGTATAATGTAAAAGATAGAAAACAATGGAGGAAAAATTTATGCATAAGACTCCAGCAAAACATCATAAACATCGTGAAAGTGAATTTGATTTACATGGCGATATCGAAAAAATTAAAGCACTCTTAGCTGAAACCACAATGGACGCTAAAGGGCGCGCGAAAGAAGTGTTACACCAATCTCTAGAAAATGTCCGAGAAAAATCAGAAGCAGTGAAAGAAAATGTTGGTTCTTATGTTGGTGATAGACCATTCAAAACAATTGGAGTTTCATTGTTAGCAGGATGGTTGATTGGCTATTTCATGCATAAATAAAATATGCAACGGATGAATTAATAGTAAGGATTTCTTATGTCTGAAAAAAAACGACCTTCACGCGGGAAAAGTAAGGCCCTTTATAGTTTATTACTATTAATTCCAAATTTAATTAGTTTAGCCAGCAAAGTCACTCGCATGCTTAAGCATGATGCGTATCTTGCGGGAAAAAGTGTGGTTGTCATTATCACGTTGGCTGTCATGAGTGCTTGCTTATTAACATCAACGTGGCTCGGTGTTCTTGCAGTGATTTTTGTCTGTCTCATGAAATTGCAGTTGAATTGGATAATTGCAACAGTGATTGTTTTTCTCTTGAATTTTTTATTATTGTTTATCATCAGTGTTGCAATTTCAAGAGCGAAACACAATCTCACTTTTCCCGCGACTCGGCAGATATGTAAAAAGCGGGATTTTTAAGTTTCCTGTACAAAAACAAAGGAGGCAAACAACACGCAATAATGCCAACAATTAATATTGCTTCATAACTCACGACATTTCCCACCATAACTTGGCTGGGAGGTAAAAAACCAAGAAACACGGCAGCAGCGCAGACTAGTATACCGACACCACCGACTAGCCAAATACCCAGTAAGCCGCCAGGAATTTTAAACGCGCGTTCAACGTGCGCATGTTTGTAACGAAGTCGAATGGCTGCTGAAAACATTAAGATATAAAATAACAGCGCAAGTTGCGCGGTTAAATTGGATAACAACCAATAAGAACTATTTACACTCGGCATAATCAAAAAGACGGTGCAGAGTATCGTTACAATAATACCTTGCGTTAACAAAATTCCAACCGGCATATTTTTTTTGTTACGACGTTCGAAAAAACGTGGAAGATTGCTATCCTGACTCGCAACCAATAATCCTCGCGCAGGTCCAATGATCCAAGCACCTGCGCCACTTAAACTTCCCACGATTATTAATATTGAGATTATCGGAATAAACCATGACATATGATATGCCTTGAAAAAAATTCCAAAGGCATCAATTAATCCAGATACAAGATTTAATTTTTTGACGGGCACGACAATCGTGATGGCAAGACATGCAAAAATTAATGTCGCTAAAATGATGAACGTTGAATAAAATAATGCACGAGGATAATCCCGTGCGGGATTTTTCACATCACCCGCATGTACGGCAGACATTTCCATGCCCATCAGGCCAAATAAAATATTAGTTAAAAACGCAAGATTTTGCATATTGGCAAGATTTGGAAAAAAATCATGTAAAGAAAAATTAATTTGACTTACGTTACCGATAAAAAGCCAAGCAATACCGAGAATTGCGATCAATATCATCGGAAAGATCGTACCCATAAGGGCACCGAGTGTGCTGATTAAGTGTGATACTTTCAAGCCAAAACAATTTAACAGCGTCAAGCCCCAATAGGCTGACAAGATAATGCTAAGCATGAAAATCTTGTTGTTTGCTAAATCAGGATTGATAAGGTATGCAAAAATGCCTGCGATAAAGGCAAAAATCGTGGGAAACCACACGACATTATAAATCCATTGCATCCAGATCGTTAAAAATCCCCAGCGTGTTCCAAATGCTTCTCTGACCCATACATAAACGCCTCCTGTGGTGGGCCAGCCTGTCGCAAGTTCAGCAGCTACAAGAATAGTTGGAATAAAAAATAAGATTGCAGCTAATAGATAAAAAAATACGAGTGAAAATCCATATTCAGCGCCTGCTGTTAAGCTGCGTAAGTTATCGACCGCTATGACATTGATCATGACAAGTGAAAACACACCTAAGGTTTTGCCACTCGCATGAGAATTAGTATTTTGTAAAGACATCAACGCAATCCTTTATTTATTTTTTGTTTTTCGTTTTAGTCTCGAAAAAATCAAGTTGTAACCACCTTCACCTAGCAAAAGACAACGTGCGACACGTCCAATCGTAGTGACACTGACGCCAGTTTCATCATGAATTTGTCGATAAGGTTTATTTTCTTTGATGGCAGGAACAACAATCCAGCGGTCTGCCATAGCTTGAATTTCAGTAGGTGTGCAGAGATCCTGAAAAAAAAGTTTTGCTTCTTCTTCCGTTCGAATGGAAGCAATCGCTTTAAATAAATCGTTTTCAGCGTAATTTGGAACGGCTTGATTTTTAAGTAACTTCATAAATTGCCATGTAGTAATGTAATAGCGCGCTAGTACAATAGCACACAATAAAATATTAAAGCAACAGGATTACCGCGCATAAAGCGCGGTACGGTTTATATGAAAAAATTAAGCTAATTAATTACTTGGCGTTGTCGCTGGCGCTGGCGGGTTCACTATGGTGGTAGTCGTAGTGATAGAAGTAGTCGCAGGAGCGTTTCCTATTACTAATTTCGACACAACATCCACAACACCAGGCACTGATTGTGCTACAGCAATTGCGGCTTCTTCCTGGGTTTTGTTATCGACAGTACCATTCAATGTCACGGTCCCTTGTAGGCTACTCGCATCAATTTTTTTCCCAGCTAAAGCGCTATTTTGAGCGATTTTCGCTTCGACCGCGCCTTCAATGCCAGCGTCTGCCGGGCTAGGGGTTGGTGGAGTGCTTGTCGTGGTTGTAGTTTGCTGAATAGTGGTTGTTGGAGTTGTCAAACCTGTATTTGTGGATGTATCAGCAAGTGCAGAGGTTGAAAGAAGCAATACAGATAGTAATATCAAATTGTTAGCAAATTTCATAATAGCTCTCCATTTCCATTAGTAATATGCATGATCAGATTGTAGCATAATTTAGCATGTTACCTAGATCAAATAAACTAAATAGACTTTTCTATATGATATATACTTCTAAAAACACCAACAAAAATCGGGTTGTATATGAAAGCGAATGATGAGTTAGAAATAAAGCTACTGATTGAATGCCAGGAACATATCCCGGAGCTCGCTCGTTTGTGGTTCGAAGAAATCAGCAAACACTGGGTACCTGGCGCAAGTGTTGAACGTGCCACCCAAAATCTTTTAGCGCATTCCAATCATGACAAAATGCCAATGACCTATGTTGCTCTATATCAGGGAAAACCAATTGGTATGGCATCCTTGCGTGAAAATGACGGCATTCGACCCGATCTAATTCCCTGGTTAGGAAGCGTCGTGGTTGATCCTGCTTTTCGAAAACAAAAAGTCGGTGAGCGATTGATTCGCGCCATTAAAAATCAGGCGAAAGTGTTTGGTTACAATATGCTATATTTACTTGCGTTCGACCAAACCATTCCAGAATGGTATTCCAGATTAGGCTGGGAAATGATTGGTACAGATAAATTATTCGAATATCCTGTGAGTGTGATGCAGATTAAACTATAGGTGTCTAACCTTGAGGAAGGTTAATGATAATTGAGCGTATCTTCAAGTTCATCATACCCACCGATCTTGCAAAAGATATTATGAAATTATCTTTTGCCAGAAATCTAGTGGGCGCATGTATCATTTCAATTATTGCAGCACCGGTTTATGCTATCCTCTATTATTATTTAAACGATCATGCAGTAACTTATGCAATAGTCATCACTGAAATTTTTATTCTCTCCTCGTTGTTTTTTATAAAATATTTTCATTCATTATTTTATGCAAATACTATATTTGTGAGTGCACTGACAATTTTTTTAGGTTGGTGTACGTATCATTTAGGTGGTATCTATTCTGCTACAGCTTATTGGTTGATCTTACCACCTTTAGTAGCAGGGTTTATCGGTGGGATTCGGTTAGCTTTTTTCTGGTGTGCAGTGAGTGTTCTAACCACAACGGGACTATTTTATTTAGAAAGTATTTATTTTCATTTCCCAGTGAAAATGATTACTGAGCCTTTGCTATTACAATATACTGCAATTTGTGGTTTGATCATAATTATTGTGGCGCTGATTTATTTTTATGAAAGAGATAAAAAAGAAAATTTAAAAAAATTGCAGTACATTGCATACCACGATCAATTCACACGTTTGCCAAATAGAATAGCATATGAAAATATTTTGGATCATGCAGTTGCCAAAGCAAAAAAAAATAATTCGAAATTTGCAATTTTTTATATCGATATCGATCAGTTTAATAAAATCAATACGGTGTTCGGCCGTCAAATAGGTGATTGGTTACTGAAAGAAATTGTTCATCGTATTCAACGATATATTCGGCACACGGATGCGATGGCGCGTGTTGGCAGCGATGAGTTTAAAATCATCATTGAAATAGCGCAGAATCATGACGAGCTTAATGAGCTTGCGAATTTTATTCATATGGCGATTCAAATTCCCTATCACATTAAAGAAGATGAAATTAATGTGACAGCAAGTATTGGTACTGCAATATTTCCAAACGATGGTACAGAAAGAATTACCATTGATAGAGCTGCTGATATGGCATTGTCTAAAGCAAAAAATCTTGGTGGTAATCGATTGCATCACTTCTCAGAAAGCTTAGTCATAGAACATGCAAAACAAATTGAGATCGAGTATTTTCTATCAGATGCAATTAAAAATGATGAATTAGCGCTAGAATTTCAGCCGCAATTTGACATAAAAGATACTAGCATCATTACAGGGCTTGAAGCATTACTAAGATGGAACAATAAAAAGATAGGGGATATATCGCCAAGTGTTTTTATACCGATTGCAGAAAAAATTGGAATTATAAATCAATTTGGTGAATGGATTTTAAAGAAAGCATGTCAACAATATGTCATCTGGTTGAAGGAGGGGTTAACAAATAATATTCCATTAGCGATAAATATTTCAGTGCATCAACTTTATAACGAAAAATTTCTCGCAAGTGTGAAAGAAGTCATCGATGAAACAGGTATTCCACCGGAAAAACTGGAGCTTGAGTTAACTGAAACTGCCATTATTACTGATTTGCCGCGCGCGATTGAGATGTTACAAAATCTCAGCGATTTGGGTGTGCGGATTGTAATTGACGATTTTGGTGCGGGTTATACTTCCTTGAGTTATCTTGATAAGTTACCTATCTCCGTTTTAAAGATAGATAAATCACTTTTAGATGATTTACGCATGAATAGCAGTCGAAGTATTATTATTGAATCCATTATTGAACTTGCGCACAAAATTAATTTAACTGTCGTGGTTGAGGGAATTGAGAATCTAGAGCAATTAATTTATCTTAAAAAAATTCATTGCGATTATGCGCAAGGCTATTATCTCAGTAAGCCATTGGACATCTTCGGCATGGAAAAGTTGTTGGTGGAAGGTAAACGCTGATAGACTATCCCAATCTATCCGACAGGGAATATGAACATGAATAAAGTCTTTCAGCTAATTAATAAACTCGGGTTTGGTAATCAGTGTTTGTTAGCACTGATACTTGGGGCATTCTTCGGACTTCTAGCACCGCTGCAATGGGTAGATGCCTTGTCTCCAATAGGCGATGCGTTTCTGCAATTACTTCGAATGATTATCGTGCCAATTACCTTTGTTTTGATCGTGACAAGTTTCACACGACTCGAAAATATTGCCAAAATTAAACAATTAGGTGGCAGAACACTCTTCTGGTTTTTGATGACTGCATTGATTGCAGCGACTGTCGGGCTCAGTGTCGCATTATGGATAAATCCAGGCGCTGGTTTTCATCAAGTGTTGACGGTAGATACGCTGGATCCGATACCATCTTTAAAACAAATCTTTTTGGATATGATCCCAGGAAATTTAATTGAACAAATTTCTCGTGGAAAAGTTATCCCAGTCATTATTTTTGGAATTCTATTTGCAATTTCATTAACGCTATGCGGAGAAGAAGCCATTGTCGTGAAGCGTTTTTTTGATGGCATGGCAAAAATATTATTTAAAATGACCCGCTGGGTTATTCGTTTGTCGCCGATTGGAATTTTTGTTTTTATCTCAGCAGTCACGGCACATTATGGTGTAAGCAGTTTAATACCATTTTTAAAATTTATTTTAGCAGTGTATGTTGCATGTGCGATTCAACTGCTTGTTTATGGCGTTTTGTTAATAACAGTTTGTCGTGTGAATCCTATACTTTTTGTTCAAAATGCATGGCCAATGTTACTCACCGCATTTACCACTTCATCAAGCTTAGCAACATTGCCCGTGACGCTTGATACGTTAGTCAAACGCATCGGCGTATCTGAACAAGTTGCATCATTTGTCGCACCATTAGGAGCCAATGCAAAAATGGATGGGTGCGGTGCAATTTATCCAGCTATTATTTGCATCTTTACCGCGACAATTTTTCAAATTCCGCTGGATTGGCATCAATATTTATTAATTGTTATCACAGCCGCAATTGCAACGATTGGCACAGCAGGTGTTCCAGGATCAGCTGTTGTGATGACGATGCTGGTATTGTCTAGCATTGGCTTACCGTTTGCAGGTCTTGCGATGGTAATTGGAATAGATAAAGTGGTGGATATGATGCGAACCACAGTGAATGTTGCTGGCACTGCAGTGTGTGCGTCGTTAGTTGCAAGTAATACCGGCGAAACTATATTACAACTACAGCCTGAGTATGCTAAATAAAATTGAACATAAATACATTGTAGCGGCGATTTATACTTGCGTACTGTTTTTAGATCGCTTAGATCTAACAATGGTAAATATCGCATTACCAACGCTTGCTGATTATTTTCATGTGCCGATTACGCATACTGAATGGATTTCAAATGCGTTCTTGTTGGCACTCGCGATTAGTATTCCAGCGAGCGCATGGATTGGTGATCGGTTTGGTTTAAAAAAGATTTTTATTTTTGCGACAGGTTTATTCGCGTTTTCTGCTTTGTTTTGTGCATTAACTCCATATTTTACCTTGCTTGTTATATTTCGTTTTTTACAGGGAATTGGCGGTGGAATGTTGATTCCGGTTGGCATGACCATGTTGTACCGTGTTTTTAAACCGAGAGATTATGCAAGCATCACGAGTATCACTTTTATTGTCGCTTCAATCGCACCTGCAATGGCGCCGGCTCTAGGTGGGGCTATCATTCATTTTTTAAATTGGAAATGGATTTTTATAGTCACCTCTTCCACTTGTTTTTTTGCAACAGCGGTGGCTATTTTTGTATTAAAAAAACAGGCGTTGCAACCTGCAAAATCCTTTGACTGGTATGGTTTTCTTATTTCAGCATGTGCGTTAATTATCGCTTTGTATACGCTTTCTGATTTTGGCAGAAATGGTTTTTCATTAGTAACATCAATTTGCACCTTAGTTGTAATTTGTTTGTTAATTGCTTTTATACGTTATGAACGCGTTGCTCCAAATCCATTAATTCATTTGAGTTTGTTTGAAAATAAATTATTTGTGCAATCGAATTTAATTCAATTCGCGTTTCAGATTTGTCATTATGCGTCATTTTTCACGATTGGAATTTATTTGCAAGTGGGTGTCGGCATGTCTGCCATGTTTGCCGGGCTTATGATTGGCATGCAGGCGATAGGGGCTATTTGCACGAGTCGTCTTTCAGTCGGAATGTTTTATCGTTATGGTCCCGGTGTCACGATCATGATAGGTTTTTTTGGCGTTTTAATTTTTTCACTTGCGATTTTGTATGTTCGACAACCGAATCTCTTTTACCTTGGCTGCTTGATCATGTTCTGCCGTGGATTATTCAGTGGAATCTGTGGGATGCCGATTCAACTGACCAGTGTTTTAGGATTTGAAGGTGTTCAAATCAGTCAGGCGAGCGCCGTATTCAATGCAGGTCGGCAGATTTCAATTACGTTAGGAATCGCATTAGCTTCCTTTATGATTTCGTATGGGATTAAACAACAGCATGGCAAAATGAATCTTGCTGTTTTTGATTATGCGTTTTATTTGATATTAATAACTTCATTGATTGGTATCTATTTAGCGGGAAAGATTAAAAACAGAGAGGCGATTTTGAAGATTAAGGAATAATTGTATCTTGAATATAAATAACGGTATAATACGTATTACGTAATATATAAAAGGAATTAACAATGGCCCGCCATGGAATAACTTATGATGATGTGAGCTCTGCTGCAAATTCTCTAAAAGGTGAAGGAAAAAGCATAACGATTGAAAATGTTCGGCGCTTTTTAGGCACTGGGAGTGCTGGGACAGTTAATCAACACCTTCGCCGTTGGAAAGAAATTCAAAATTCCTCGCAAAAAATAGCCACGAAAGAAAACTTGCCTGAACCGTTGATTGCGCTTGTACAAGGATTATGGGAAGGCGTTATCACCCAATCGATTGAGCAATTCACGCCGATTGAAGCCAATTACCAGCAAGAAATAAGTGAATTAAAAATGGAACTTGAAAAGTTTCGCACAAACAACCAGCGCTGGCAGAAAATGTTTAATCAATGGCAGCAAGAAAAAACAACCTACGCGAATGAAAAATTAACGTTAGAACAAGCGCTGGAATTTGCACATAAAGAAAATCAAGCATTGCATAGCAAGAATGATGTTTTGTTACGGCAGTTGCAGGAAAAGCAGGAAAGAATAGAAGAGTTACATCGACTTCATCAACTGGCGCAATCAAACTTGGAGCATTATCGTGAGTCTGCGCGCGAACAGAGGTTGCTAGATCAGCAGCAATTTGAGCGTGAAAAACAGCAATTCTTATTTGAAGCGAAAGAAATGCAAGAACAATTAGTTGGAGAACAAGTTAAACACGGTGAATTGCTGCAGAAGCATCAATTAATAGAACGTTCTCATATTGAATTAGAATTAATAAGGGAGTCTTTAAAAAAAGAAATTCAACAGTTAGGGAAAACGAATGTTGAATATCAGCAAGCAAGTCAGCATTGGCAAAACCAGTTTCAGGAATTGCAAAAATCATTCGAGGCAAAATTACGTGAAGTGACTTTGCTGCAAAGTGATCTTGCAAATTCGAAGCAACGATTAGTTGATGCAAAAGAATTGTTACTTGAGGCACAAAGTCAAAATAAATTACTGGCTAGTGAAAAATGGGAATTAGCTCAAGCGAAAGCACAGTTGGAAGGACAAATAAAACAAATGCAAAACATGTCATCAATAGTGTCGTCCTAAGGATGACACGTTTTTTTGGATAGAGAATTTATGAAAAGTAGAATTGGTATAAGTGACATCGTAGTAATGGCTGCAGAGCTTTTTAAGACCCAGCCTTTGGAAGAATGTAAAAGACAAATCAGAAAATTATTAGAAAATTCTTCAGATGCAGAAAGAGAAGGGGAAGATGCTATTCATGATGAAAAGGGTCGTGTTTTGGTTAAGTATACTGACACTGATGTAATGGGTTTTAAAACGTACTTAACCGCAGAAGGTAATGACGAAATACTTCAAGATTATGAAGGTGATTTACTCATCAATAAAGAAGGTAGATGCGGTACACTCTTAATGGAAGCGGTAAGAGCTGACAGACGTGATGTTGTTGAATGGCTGATACAAGAGGAAGATGCCAAAGTTAATAGGCGTACGGATCTTGGGACGCCATTATATCTTGCTTGTATAAAAGGGCAGGATGAAATGATTAAAACACTTATTAAAAATGGTGCTGATGTGAATAAGGGTTATCGATATGAGTCACTCATTTCTGCTGCAGCACAGCATGGACACATTGGGTGCGCTAAACTCTTGGCTGAACGTGGTGCCCGCCGAGAGTATATTGCGACACCGATAAATCAAGCAACGATTGATGAATCGGCCGCAATTATAAAAAGACATATTGAGTTATATTACAAACTACATAAAGTTGATTCTGCAAAAAAAGAAGGTGTTAAGCTTTCTAACAATAGCAGCAGCTTTTGGTGGTTATCAGATAAAACCGTAGTCACATCCCTTTGTGTTGGAGCGGTTGTAACAACAGCTGCAGCAGTTGCAACGTTGATGAGAAAAAATTAATTCTCATGTAGGCTGTCATCCTGAGAGCGCTTTTTGCTCGAAGGATCTCCTCATATTATCGGGAGATCCTTCACTGCGTTCAGGATGACAGATTACCAATGATAAGCCATACCTAACACAACCCCATACGAGTAAACATGCGCAGAGTGTATGTAACTAGTAGAAAAATTTTGGAAGTTAGCAAAATTAACCGTGCCATAATCGTGATAATCACCTTCCGCAAAAACAGAAACACGTTCGCTCATCGATTTTTGAATTCCCAAACCAGCTGCAAAACCTGTTGCGTGATTACTACTGTTAAAAGGTGATGGCGTTGCCCCAAAGCCAGCAGGCGAGGTGAGATTGTCTTCGACATAGGCCACTGAAACACCTAATTTTAAATAAGCGGAAGTTGACTCACTCAGTAAAATGCCAGGCACAAAAGTGAGATCAAAATGATTGTTAATTTGTGTCGTGTCTGAAAATGCAGAGCTTGCTGCGCCACTTTGAAAAGTCGCATTATGTGAATCCAAATTTCCGGATAATTCAGCGCCTAGCAAATATTTCTCGTGATATAACTTGCTGTACCCAATCGCAAGTCCACCCGTATAGCCATGCTGTTCGACAGATTCCGCAATATTTTGTTTAATAATGTCAGTTTGATCCAAGTAGGAATTACTAAAATTACCCTGAATGATCCCTGCATTTGCAGCCACGTAAAATGGATGATCTTGTGCAAAACTCCCCGCTGAGAATACCAACGTGCACGCACAGAAAATGAATTTACTATAAATCGTCCTTGTCATTACCGTTTCCTTGCTTATGAATTGAAGTCAGCTAATGTTACCCAATGAATATTTCCTTGTACACTCAGACAGTTAAATATCGAAGATTTTCTAGCAATCATTGGGTATAATTCCTGTCTTAAGACCAACGCGGAGAGACCATGAATTTAAATTTTGAATTAATCCTTTTTTATGCTGTCGTGATCAGTGGAGCGATCGCACTGCTAGACATTATTTTTTGGGCGCCAAAACGAAAAAAATCGTCAACAAATATGCCTGTCATCATTGATTATGCACGTTCTTTTTTTCCTATTTTATTGCTTGTTTTTGCAGTTCGCTCATTTGCGTTTGAACCGTTTCGAATTCCATCGGGTTCTTTAAAGCCTACGTTATTGATCGGTGATTTTATTTTAGTAAATAAATTTTCGTATGGCATTCGCTTACCGGTGCTGCATACCAAAGTACTTACCTTCAATGAACCAAAGCGTGGCGACATTGTTGTGTTTCGCGAACCGCCTACTGAATCACGCGATTTGATTAAGCGCGTGATTGGTATTCCTGGCGATCACGTCAGTTACAAAGATAAAACGCTTTACATCAATGGCAAAGAAATTTCCCAGCAATTTGAAAAATACAGTACCGATGAAGAAGATGGTTATGGGCCTTGGCAAGTCGCGCAAAAACAAGAGAATTTGTTGGGCGTCAAACACCAGATCTTTCAAATTCCCGCAAAAGAAAATGATGATTTCGATGTGATCGTGCCTGCCGGAAATTATTTCATGATGGGCGATAATCGAGACATGAGCGCGGACAGTCGCGTGTGGGGATTGTTGCCTGATAAAAATATTATTGGGAAAGCAACCTATATTTGGATGAGTTATGATAAGCCAACCCATCCAATCCGCTGGAACCGACTCGGTGGGAAAATAATCTAATGACAACACCTGTTATCGATGAAGCAAAAATTTTTGAAACTTTGCAAAAAAATAAAAATCCTTTTTTTGACGAGTATTATGCATTTTATTCGACTTGGTTCGGTGGCATTATCAAAAATCCGCGCATGATGCTGTTGCCTTTGGATGATCATATGGTGCATCGCGGTGATGGTGTTTTTGAAGCGATTAAAGCGGTCAATCGATCTGTTTATTTACTCGATGAGCATTTGGAAAGATTATATCTTTCTGCTGAAAAAATTTCTTTGCAACCGTCATTGAATCTAGAGCAACTACGAGAAATCGTATTGGAAACATTACGTGTCGCTGATAAAAACGATGCGATGATTCGAATTTTTCTGTCACGCGGACCAGGAAATTTTTCGGTGAGTCCTTATGATTCTGTTGCATCACAATTTTATGTGGTGATTCATAAGCTAAGTCATCCAGCTGCTGAAAAATACGAAAAAGGTGTCGTGATTGGGAAAAGTAATGTTTATTTCAAACCATCCTGGATGGCGCAAATCAAATCCTGTAATTATCTTCCGAATGTATTAATGCGCAAAGAAGCAATTGATCGCAAACTTGATTTTGTTATTGGTACGGATGAAGAAGGTTATATTACAGAAAGTGCGACAGAGAATGTGATGATTGTGGATAAGGAAGGTGTGATCGTGCATCCGAAATTGGATAATATTCTTAAAGGCACGACTATGCTTAGAACTTGTGAATTAGCGCGTGAGCAGGGTTTTACGACGAAAGTGAAATCGATTTCGATGAGTGATTTGCAGTCGGCGCGTGAAGTGATTGTGACTGGGACTACATTGAATGTAATGCCTGTGGTGAAATTTGAAAATGAGAATATTGGAACGGGGCAACCAGGGCCGGTTGCGAAAAAATTACAAGAGTTGATTTTGGAAGATATTAACATGGGTAAGAAGGGAACTCGGTATTAACATTGTTATTTCCATTAACATGTCATTTCGCGATATCAGTCGTTCCCGCGGTTATGTCATTCCCGCGGAGGCGGGAATCTACTATGATATTGGATTAATAGATTCCCGCCTACGCGGGAATGACATCTCCGACGGAGTAATACAAGCATGATGCTACTACTTTTTCTTCTAATGTTATTAGCTGTCATATTGGCCTGGATCGGTCAGCGTCGCAGCGTATTCATCTGTTTAGGCATCACATTAATTTTCGCAGCTATTTTCTTTTATTCAGATATCACAACACATCTTACGATTGATCTGTGAGGAAAACGCCATGAAAACAGTCAACACCGTGATTAACAAACTCGACATCTTTTGCAACGTCGTTGAATTAACCGGTATCGTTACCATCTTGTTATTAGCGTTTGCATTTCAAATTATTTATCACGAATTACCATGCCCATTATGTTTGTATCAACGCTTAGGGTTTTTTGGCATTGCACTAGGATTTTTATTAAATTTACGTTTTGGTTTTAGACCGAGTCATTATGCAGTTGTGATTTTAAGTGCACTCTACACGAGCTTTGTTGCACTGAGACAAATTGCATTACATGTCGTGCCAGGAACTGGCGCATATGGTGACCCTGTGTTTGGTTTTCATCTCTATACATGGTCATTCATCATTGCAATGCTAGTGCTGACATCAACAACATTCATGTTGAGTGTTGACCGACAATACACAAAACGAAAAACAAAATTGGGTGTGATTGGAAATGGGTTATTTGCGATTACTGTTTTATTGCTTAGTTTAAACGTCGTGACGATTTATTTTGAATGTGGATTTAAAGCGTGTCCTGAAAATCCCGTGAAATATAATTTATAATAAAATCAATAAGTTAATAAAATAAGTTTGCAAACAAATATTTATGGCTGCACTTTTAAAGCTATTTTTATCCAGTATAATCAATAGGTTAATTCATTTATAGCGATTTTTCTCCCAGGTTCAGAATAAGATGTGCTCAGATGCTATAGTTAGAAGTAAGACTTTTGCAAAAAAGTACGTATGAGGAGATGTGTTTATGTCAGCTTCTCGCGACTCAGAAGAAACTAAAGCTCAACCAAATGAACCTGTTCCGGGTTTTTCTTATGATCATTTTTTGGAATTGAGAATAGGTCAGAAGATTAAATCGAAGGCCTACAGATTTCAACTGAAGGATGAATTAATTGCTAAAGCATATCCTGGAGTAAAATTCACAGCTGTTGCAAAAAGAGCTTTACCTGATGACGCTATCGCTGCGAGATTGACTACTGAAGAAGATAAGCAAGCTTTGCAGGATATCGTTGATGTTGTAAAACTCAATGCAAGAGCTATAGAGCTTAGGAAGGAAACGCCTGAACAACTTGAAAAACAATTAAAGCAACCAAGGATAAGTGACGACCTTAAACAAGAAATTCAAGACAAGCTGGATAGTCCTGAACTAATGGCAGCGGTAGAGGCGGAACTGAAAGAGAAAGAGGAAGATTTATCAAGTAGAGTTACCGCGTTTAAAGTTTTGGTTCAATCATTTAAATTTCCAGACATAACTGATAATCCAATGATAGGTTCACTAAAGGGTGAAGAGTTAGCGGAATTTAAGTTTCTCTATCAAGTAGAAGTGATGAATTTATGTTTAACAGATAACACATTTAAACTGCTACTTGAAAAAAAGGAACAATTGTCTGAGGCTGATCTGAAATTATATGGCAAATATCAAGATAAACTTATTGGTCTTACTCAAAGTGCCAAGAATGCATCCGATTTTGCCTTAGCTAAAATCGAAATGGTTGGCTTCCCAAATAAGCCAGAGGATCAGTTTAGTAAAGCCGTTCAATTAGTGGGTGGAATAGATTTATCAAAACCGAATGAGAAAAAGAGACTACCCGCAGGTACTGTACTTTATCAAATACAAGCAGATTCAAAGGGTGGAAGCGAGCGTTCTAGAATAGGAGACTATTGGGCATTGACACCTACAGAGGCTCCTCTATTGGGAGTTGCAAATGCATCAACTGGTACTGTAGTAAGTGGTCTCATAGGCACGGGACCTTCTACAAAAACAGTAAGAACTTATGTAACTACGAAAGACCTAGAATATTATGATAGTTTTGCAGGACCTATAGCAGATGATTGGTCACATCAAGAAACACCGATTATCACGCCGGGTGGAGCACATCAACTCTATATTCCTTTAACGCCGGACGAAAAAAGGAGTGCTTTTGTATTAACTACAACAGGTAATGTATTGGAGGAGAAAGCAAAGAATGAACCTGATTTGGAACGAAAAAAAAGTTTAGCGCACAAGAAATCAAAAACAGTGTCAAGACAGCTGTCGTCCTTCGTTGAGTTAGGGCTAAATAGGATAAGCGAAATAAAAAAAGAACGAGCCAGACATGCCATTGGCAGCCCACAACACAAGTATGCGACTCTTACTGGAGGTATAATTGCACACGCTGTTGCTGCAAATACCATAGTAAGAGACAAGGAAGAATTGATAGTTATACAAAACAAATTGGAAAAAATGCAAAGCAAATTGGAACAAATGGATAAAATGGATGACATGATCGCGACAATGAGCGAATTAGAGAATGAAAGGTCGAAGTCGGTGGAGAATCCAGAACTAGAAGAAAAAAGGCTGGCCTCACTAGAAGAACAAAGACAGCTCTTAGAAGATAAAATGATAGAACGAACGAAGTTAGAACTTAAAATACTAGAATTACAGGACGCAAAACAAGAACGTGAGTCTAGATCTAGCCTGAGTAGATTAAGTGTGATGTCTAGAGAATCAGAATCAGATTTGATGTCCCCTACTAGTGTAAGTGGTTTGGGGTCTCCTAGTAATGATGATTCAGATGCTTCTGTTTCTACCAGACCGAGTAGTACTGCAGCGATACATCAAGGGATGAATCCTACAAAAGCTGCAGAAACCTTAGGTAAAAGCGCTGCTGCTAACACCCCGCAGGCAGCTCCTGATGAAGTAAAAAAACCGTTGCGAGTCGATATACCAGAGCGAGCCAGCAACATAACGGAACCCACACCTGTTCCTACTACACCAAAAGCAAGACCTAGATAATTTGCAACATCATTTTGTATAATCAACCTTAAGCGTCACATTTCCCAATATAGTCCAACATTTTTCATTATCAGGAATAACACCTTTTTTCTCTTGCGCTGCTGCAAACACAAATCCATTGTTAGGTACTTTTCCCGAAACCCAATTTTTCACGACATTAGTTACATCAACACTCACTTTGGCACCCAGCAACGAATCCGGTAAATCAGCAGAAATTAACGTACCAGGAAATGTGTCATCCGCTTTATCAATATCAACTTCCGGAATGCCATGCCAATCTGTCGTTGCAACTAATAATTGTTTTGCACACGATGCAATAAATCCACCGCCGGATTTCGCACCCGTTTCAATTGTGAAATTTAACGTGGCTTTCGTAATCGTTTTGGGTGGTGGCTCACTTAACAAACCGACATTAAATTTAACGCCGCCCCGATAAATATGATTATGCGTGCGTGAACCGTCATTAAAATGTTCCCAACCAACTAAAACACTTTCTGTGCCTCGATCAAGTAATGCAATTGCACCATCACCCATCAAGCCACCGCGTGTTCTGTCCTGAAATTCTAAATGATCGGAACTGCCATATTTAGTTGGACCAAACGAGTAGGGATTGCCGCAACTAGCCAACAATGGAATGAGAAATAGCATAATACTGCGACGAAACGGTACTGATGACATACTTAACTCCTTAAGGATTTTTAACATCCGTTTTTTGAATCGCTAAATTTGTCTGTATACCTCGATAATAAGAAAAAAATAATGGCATAGCTATCACTAAAATTATTATCACAATCCATTTCCAGAGCGGTGCTTTTTTAAACATGATAATCCTCCTTGTTATATCCTCGGGCGGACACATAGGTCCGCCCCTACACCTTAAGGGGTTACTCCTAATGATGTTTTAAAAGGATTTAACTTATCATAGTTGTTACCACGATACTATTTAGCGAATGTCTTTTAACTTCAGAGGATTAGCCATTATGAATAACATATTCACGAAGGTAGCCATTGCCGCTGTGGTTGTTAGCTTAACGGCATGCTCTACGAATACGCGTCAAGAAAACACGTTGGTAGGGGCTGGCACAGGTGCCGTTGTAGGCGGCCTGGCAGGCTCTATAGGCGGCGGTTGGGCTATTGCGGCTGGTGCAGTAGTGGGTGCTGTAATTGGTGGCGTTATTGGCCATTCCATGGATAGCAGCGACAGCGCACATGTTGCCACAGCGATGAACGATACGTCCGTCAATCAACCAGTTAGCTGGCAAAACAGCAAAACTGGCATGTGGTATAAGGTCGTTCCAACCAGCGGTATGATGACCTATCAAGGCAATCCAAATTGCCGTCACTTTGCTGCATACAGCAAACATCACGGTAAAACAGTTAAAACAACAGGTATTATGTGCCGTATGACAAATGGCATGTGGCAACAAGTTCATTAATCGATAAAAGTCAGTGTAGGTTTCGCGGCCTACACTGATTTTTAGTTTTAGGAAGTCGTGTGAATAAACAGTAATAATTCATTTGGAATATACGCACAAAGTATACCGCTTAAAAATCCAAAAATATGTCCTTCGAAAGACGTTTTCTTTTCACTCGGTACGAGTCCCGCTAAAATACCACCGAAATAATATAATGCAGCAAATGCAGGGATAATCGTGATAATGCTGGGTTTAGTGTACGCGGTTATTAAAATAAAACCGAAGTATCCTGAAATCAAACTACTTGCACCAATGTGTATTCCTTTACGACCTAACAACCAAACACATAAACCACTTACGACAACAATCACTAATGTGATCCAATAAAAATTAAGCGTGCCTTCGCGTACTAACAGCACGAGGCCTAACACAAATAAAGGAATCGAATTAAAAAGTAAATGCTTAAAATCCTGATGCAAAATCGGCGAAAAAATAATTCCAATTAATCCAGATAATTTTCGTGGATAAATCCCAAAACGATTGAGTGGTGAACCAATGATCCAATTAAAAATATTAATACACCAAAGAATCCCTATTACAATTGACCATGGTTTTAAGTAAAACAAACTGTTGTTAATAATAAGGTTTAATTCATTCCACATGATTTGTCCCTGCTAGCTATTTTGTGTTGGTTAGTGTAACACAAAAAATATTTTTTTCTTGATAACCATATGAAATGACCTATAAAAAGCAGCAATCTGGTAAGTCACGTATTTGCGAATTATTTCTATTGAATTTAAAATAGTCCTCTAATAAAACGAGGAAAAGATGATGAAACAGAAATATCAGTTTTTGAAAGTCATTGTTTTCAATTTTATTCTTATCACCAGCATGCTTAGCACATCACTTTATGCAAGCATAAATCCCAGCTCAATCAGAGTGTGGAGTTTTAATATGGAAGGCTGGAGTCATCAGCATCCTATGCAAGCTGCCTATACTAATTTTTTAAATCAAAACAAAATCGCGGAAGATACTAACATTCCTGATTTTATTGCCACCCAAGAAAATTTTGGTAATACCCAGAGTGATTTTATTCGTGCGTTGAATGCCCTCAAACCACCCGTTTTATTTGAGCAATATGGTCGTGCCAGAGGAGGCGCTAATTCGCCTGCTGAAACGAATTCTATTATTTACAATAAAACACGCTGGATGCTCATTTCACAGTATCCAACCATTGAAAATAATTTATCAGTCATTGCTAATTTGCGTTGTGACAAATATACCAGTCTGAACAGCTTAACTTGTCAATTGATTACCGGACATGATAATTACGCGCGAATTATTACATGGGGAATTTTCCAGGAAATTGCGAATCCAAATAACATCGTTATTTTGACATCAACACACAATGCCTTGAACACATTACAAGATCAGGCAAATCAGCAACAGCAAGTGGCTAGTATTGTAAATAAATTAGTGCAACAAGTTGGAATATTTTATCCTAACATCACACCAACAGTTGTGATGGCTGGTGATTATAATACGACTAGCTTTAAAGTGTTGCTTGATAATGTAGATACCTTAGTTGATAAAACAGGTAAACCAGCTGCATGGGGTGTTTATTCACAACAGCCGGATTCAATTCTTGATAATGCAATGAACTCAGCTCAAATAAATTATCATCCTGGCGAAACGATCACGGATCACGGACCTATTGCTGAAACGGTGACACTCATTCCGAATGCATTAACCCCAAGAAAATAATAGATAGTTTTGCTATCATGCACTACTTTTATTTCGAAAGGATCTGTAAATGTTTAGTAAGCGTGATAGTAAAACTTTACCAACTTCTAATAACAGTCAATTGGCAAACTTCTCAGTCATTATAGTCGGCGGTGGTATAGGTGGTGTTACTGCTGCCCATGCTTGTATTGCAAAAGGTGTGCCGCCAAAAAACATTACTATTCTCGAAAAAAATAGACGTTTGGGAGGTATGTTAAAAACAGATCCTGCAACCGGTATTGATATGGGCGGCATTATTGCAAGCATTAGCAATCCAGTGCTTCAATATGTAACGAAATATGCAATCCCCGTCGAAAACGTATTACCAATCGAAAAAGCCTGTCTAAATCAAATGACATATGGCACTGCCCGACCTTCTTTTTGCGACATTGTGAAACACCAAGCACAATTCGGCTATCAGGCACTCAAGTTTTCGCGATTGGCTTTTACGCATAGTCAGATGACGACTGCTGATTTGAGAAGAGTAGGTGATGTTTCTGTTGCTGAATTTTCAAAACAACATAATTTAACTGCATTACATTCTATGTTTAAACCGTGGTTTACTGGCATGGGTTATGGCGACTTAAACAAGAATCATTACTTTAGAATGTTGACTTATTTAAAATATAACACGCAATTTGCGCCGTTCGTGAATCGAAATCCTGGCAACTATATCATTCGCATGCATGGTGGTTATCAGCAAGTCGTTGAAGCGATGGCAGAAGATTTAGACGTCAGAAAAAAAGTTAAAATTACACGTATTGATCGCAGTCGAAGAGACAGTGTCAGTGTAACTTATGTCAATAAAGAAAATCCCGGCATGCCTGTTGAGTTAACAGCGAATTTATTGATTTTGGCAACACCACCTCAAGCATGGGGAACCATGGGATTAGATTTAACAGAAACAGAACAAAAATGTATGGATGTGCAATCCTCTCGTTATCCAGTCGCTATTTGTGAAATGGAATATCCACCGGAACAAGTGTTTGTCCCTTCTGCATTAGAACCAGAAGGTTTTGGTCATGTTGCTTTTATTAGCACGAATGAAAGTCAAAGTAGCGATACGAACACACGATTATGCACGGTTTTTATGAATGTACACGAAGATGATAATACGTTTAGCCTAGCTGAAGGTTCACCTGGCAGACAAACATTATTAGATGATTTGCGAGCATTAAATTTTGGTAACGTGACAATCAAAGCGACGAAAGTCTGGAAAAACTATAACACGCGCATGCCATTTACAGCAGGCCTTAATTTAGAAGAAGAACAGGGAAATAACAATACGCTGCATGCCACATCTGCCCTGAGTTTTGAAAATGTAGCGAGTGTAATAGATTATGTAAAAAAAATAATTGATAACGATTTTAAAAAGCGTTTTGGTATCGCTCCAGAACAACCAGAAAGTATTTATAAAAGCGTACATACTTTTTATTCGCTGCCTCGTGTAGAACCTCAACCAAGAACAACTGTTATTGAAGAAAAACCAGCTCCTGTACGACCAAGAGGTTGTCGTTCAGAGGTCTAATTGCTAGAATCATCCTTTAATTTAAGGAAAGCAATCATGGCAAAGGCAAAAGCAAAAGCTAAGAAAAAAATATCTGCAGCAAGGAAAGTTGTAACGAAAAAATCAGTTAAACGAAAAACTAAAAAAGTAGCGCCTATTCCAAAAGGCTATCACACGATTACTCCCTACTTAATTATCACGGGTGCGAAACGTGCAATTGAATTTTATAAAAAAGCATTTGGCGCAAAAGCTAAAATTTGCATGGAGCATAACGGGAAAATTGGTTACGCAGAATTAACCGTCGGTGATTCTAAAATCATGTTAAGTGATGGATGTCCTGAGTCAAAGATGGTGAGTCCAAAAGAATTGGGCGGTTCACCTGTGAGTATTTATCTCTACGTTAAAAATGTCGATGCAATGATTAAACGTGCTGTTGCCGCAGGTGCGAAATTAATTCGACCAGTGGAAAATCAGTTTTATGGTGATCGTAGTGGTGGTGTAGAAGATCCTTTCGGTTATCACTGGTATATCGCAACACACGTTGAAGATGTGACGATGGCTCAAATCAAGAAACGGGCGGCGGCGTTATTTGGTAATAAAAAATGACAAAAGTCATCGTCTACGATGACTTTTGTCATCCTGAACGCTCACCTTTGTCATCCTGAACGCTCACCTTTGTCATCCTGAACGAAGTGAAGGATCTCCCAATAAATATGAGGAGATCCTTCGAGCACAAAGCGCTCTCAGGATGACAACAAGCTGCAAAAAGCCCTCTCAGAATGACCCGTTTTCAGGTGCACAAAAAATCAATACGATAGCCGCATTTTAACCCTCTATAAAATCACCTCTTTTTTCCACCCAAAAAATCTTGTCCCATAGTTTCAATTGGTTAAAAAATATTCTATTTACCCCTAGCAAATCCTAATCCGTCGACTACACTTAATAGTGAAAGCGTAAATATGAACAAATTTTAATCTATCTATTTATTAGGGTGATAGAAATGAAATGGGGCCGCAACTCAGATCGTAATGCGTTTATTCAGCAAGTATTGGTTTTCATAACCGCGTGCTTGATGGGTGGAATGACGTTTGCAAACCCGGTCATTTCAAATGTGGCAGCAGGCCAAGTCACTATCAAACAAGTTCCCAACTCTACCGTCATTAATCAAAGCAGCCAAAAAGCAATTCTTAATTGGAAAAGTTTTAATATTGGCGCAAAAGAAAGTACGCACTTTCAACAACCCACGAATGGTATTGCATTAAACCGTATTAGTCCGCAGATGGGTGCCTCACAAATTTATGGTCGCTTATCAGCAACCGGTAAAATTATTTTAGTTAACCAAGCAGGTATTTATTTTGGCCCCGGATCACATGTTGATGTCGGTGGCTTGATTGCATCAACTCGCGACATGAGTGATGCGAATTTCTTAGCAGGCAAATTTATTTTTGATAAATCATCTTCTGGGTATAACGGATCTATCGTCAATCAAGGAACGATTCATGCGGCAGAAAATGGTTTAGTTGCTTTAGTGGGTAATGGCGTACGAAATGATGGCACGATAGAAGCGCACGCAGGTAAAATTATTTTAGCATCTGGTAATAAATTTACGTTTGATTTTTCAGGTGATCAATTAATTAATTTCAGTGTTGATGAAGAAACGAAATCAGCTGGCGTAGATCATAACGGTAATAAATTAACGGACGGTGTTAAAAACACCGGTGCATTACTTGCAGATGGTGGTAGTGTCATCGTCACGGCAAGAGTTGCGCGAGATGTAGTTGATCATGCAGTCAATATGGAAGGTGTCGCTCAGGCACGTTCTGTGTCAGAAAAAAATGGTGTCATTATTTTAGATGCAGGTGACGGTGATGTCAGTGTCGCTGCAAAATTAGATGCGTCAGGTAAAGCAAAAAATGCAACGGGTGGCACAGTTAAGATTTTAGCGAAAAACGTACGTGTTAAAAATTCCGCTGTGATTGATGCGAGTGGTTATGCAGGTGGTGGTGAAGTATTAATTGGTGGAAATTATCAAGGAAAAGGTCCGGAACGAAATGCTTATTCCACAAAAGTAGATAAAGGCGCACAAATTAATGCGGATGCAATTCATCACGGTAATGGCGGCAAAATTATTGCATGGTCAGATCATGATACAGAATTTCATGGTAGTGTTTCAGCGCAAGGCGGTGCGTTCGGTGGGAATGGTGGATTTGTTGAAACATCAGGTAAATATTTAGATGTAGCAGATACCCAAGTTAATTTGTTAGCAGCCAAAGGTAGTGCAGGAACCTGGTTGCTCGATCCGACTGACTTACATATTTCTTCAGGTTCTGACTCGAATGTCAGTGTGTATGGTTCAACTTATACTGGTGATCCTGATACAGCAAGTTCAACATTGAATGTAACGACGTTAACCAATGCATTAGCAGGCGCTAACATTATTGTTCAAACAGGCGCGGGTGGCACAGGTGGCGGCTTTGGCGATATCTATGTGGATAATGATGTTTCCTGGTCAGCTGCGACAAGCTTAACTTTAAGCGCGTATAGAAACATTATATTGGGTGCAAATATCACAAGCACCGATGCCGCTACTGTTGTTTTACACACAGATAATACCGGCACTGGAACAGGTACCATTTCAGGTGCTGGTGTCATTTCAACGGTAGGTGGTACAGCTAAGCTTTATTACAATCCAGTGAGTTTCCCAACACCGACGGATTATAGTGCGAATATAGGCGGTACCACGACATTAAAATCTTACATGCTCGTGAATACAGCCACGCAGTTACAAGATATTAGTACAAATTTAACGGGTAGTTATGCGCTCGGAAAGGATATCGATGCTTCTGATACCATCAACTGGAATAGTGGTGCTGGATTCCTTCCAATTGGAACAGCGGGTTCACAATTCTCAGGCAACCTGGATGGACTCAATCATACAATTGATAGTTTATATATCAATAGACCCACCTTAGGTTATGCAGGATTATTTGGTGTTGCAAACTCAGGAACTATCAATAATGTGGGCGTAACCAATCTCTATCTTTATAGCGGTGGCGATCCGGGCGGTAATCAAGGACTCGGCGGTATAGTAGGTTATTTTGGAGGTGGTACGCTTGATAATGTATTCGTAACAGGGACTATTATTCAAACCCCATCTGCGTTATGCGGTAGCTGTGGTCAGGGTGGTTTGGTCGGTGTTATGATTAATGGGACGGTTCTAAATTCTTACAATGCAGCTTCTCTCACAAGTCCATTATTCGGCGTCGGTGGTCTTGTAGGAAGTGAATCAGATGGTACTATTCGTAATTCCTATAATAGCGGCCACATACATGCTTTTTTTGAAGCAGGTGGTTTGGTCGGTGGTCTTGGCGGAGCTACTGGTGGAACCATTTATAACTCTTATAATATTGGTGAAGTGACCTCTGATGTCAGTGCAAGCGGCTTGGTCGGTCATGCATTTCCTAATACCATTGTTGAAAATTCTTATGCATCAGGCCCTGTTTCTGGTGGTGTTGTCAGTTATGGTTTAATTGGAACTTTTGACTCGGGTGCTATTGTCAATAATAGCTTTTGGGATATTGATACGACGGGTCAAAGTCAGAGTAACAGCGCAGGCAGCACAGGTGCTGCTGGTTACAGAGGTATGCACACCACTGACATGCTGGATGTCAATAATTTTAAGACGGGTAGTTCTTTCATTAGTGGCACTGGTTGGGATATTACAACTACGCCTAGCGCGACTTCTACACCAGCAAACACAGTCTGGTTCATGGCAAATGGAACGCGTCCTATCCTTATGGCTGAACTATTTCCCGCTGACTCATCAGGTTTGCCGACAGGCGCAGCACCTAATCCCATTCACAACGCCCATCAGTTACAGTTAATGGGTTCAACGATGGGTGGTTTTTATGAGTTAGCAAGAGACACTGATCTTTCTGGTAGTTTTTCGAATACCGCAGATATCTGGCCTTCTTCTACAGGATTTATACCGATAGGGACTGATACACTTGGCTTCGTCGGCAGCTTCAATGGACAAAACCACATAATAGATAACTTATACATCAATCTGCCAGACTTGGGTTATTCCGGACTTTTTGGGTTTGCCCTTACAGGATCGAATACGATTAGTAATGTAGGCTTAACCAATGTCGATATAACGAGTGGTGGGACAGATCATAATGCTCTGGGTGCGGTTGTTGGATGGTTGTTTAGTGGTGGACTTGATAATGTTTTCGTGACGGGCTCTATTGTTCAAACAGCTACTAGTTGCAGTGTCTGTGGTGCCGGTGGCTTAGTAGGGATCTTAAACGGAACTATCCAAAACTCGTATAACGAAGCGTCTATCACGAGTACAAGCTTCAACGTAGGCGGCCTTGTAGGAACTAGCAATGGTAGCATTGACAGCTCCTATAACGCAGGCACCGTAACCGCATTCGGCGCGGGTGGAATAGCGGGTTCTCTTGTGTTTGGTGGATCTATTAGTAACTCCTATAATATTGGGGCTGTTGACGGAACATTCGCGGGCGGCCTAGTTGGTGCTGCAACGAACGGCGTCATCACCAATTCTTATGCAACAGGAGCGATTACTGGCACGGGGGGAAACCAGGGTGGTTTAGTTGCTCAAGCTGGCACTCTCACCGTCAATAACAGTTTCTGGGATACGGAAACCACGGGTCAATTAACTAGCGATGGAAGTACAGGTGCAGCTGGTTATAAGGGAATGACGACCCAAGAAATGTTGGTACAGGATAATTTTACAAAACAAGCGAATGGCTTTGTCACAGTTGATGATGCATGGGGTTTTGATACCTCGGGTGTGAATGCTGTCTGGTTTAATTTGAGTTATGGCGGAAATACTTCCTCGGCTTATACACGTCCAATGCTGCGATCTGAATTCAGCACGACAATTCGTAACGGACATCAACTTCAATTGATCGGCATGGATGGAAGTCAAGCCTTTACTGTTGCAAATGATATTGATTTAGGAAGTCAAATTCTTAATCCAGCGGATATTTGGGGAACCAGTTCAACCAATGGTGGAAATGGATTTATTTCTGTCGGAACATTTCTACCCGACAGTAGCGCATTTACAGGAAGCTTAAGTGGAAATGGTCATGCAATCGATGGGCTTTACATTAACTGGGATAACTCTACCGCACCTCCTAACTCAGCTGCAAGTATGTTTGCATTAACGAATACAGGCAGTGTCATTGAAGATCTTGGTCTCACCAATGTAAATATTACTGCAATAGTAGATAATCATGGTCCTTCGCCCTATGCTTTCTGGTTGGGTGGTACATTACAAAGATCCTATGCGACAGGTACTGTGACTGCTATTGGTGTTGACCAACAAGTCATTCCAGGCGGCCTTGTTTCAGGTGTTACCGGCGGATTAATTACAGATTCTTATAGCTCGGTTGTTGTCACCGCTACGGGTACCAATCCTTCGATTGAATTTGAAGTGGGTGGCTTAGCAGGTCGCGTTATATTTGGTGGTACTATTACCAATTCTTACAGCACAGGCTATGTAACTGCACCGGCGAATACGGGGTTTGCGGGTTATGATGTAGGCGGATTAGTTGGAAGAGACTGGGGTGGTAGTACCTTCAGTAACAACTACTGGGACGGAGCAACTTCAGGACAAAGTACGACTGGGGGATCTTCAGCTTCCATCGGTTGTTATGGTAATACAGCTTGCGGCGGCGGTGCTGTTGATTTAACCCATGCTGCATCATTTACAGGTTGGGATTTTACAAATACCTGGGGCATTATCGAAGGAACTTCTTATCCTTATCTCAAAGCATTCTTTCCGACAACTCCGCGTGTAGTACAAGGTAGTTTTAATGGAGCAACCGGTGGACAAGCTGTCACGGTCGCAGCGGATGGCGTAATAAAAGAAGTAACCCACTCAGGCGCAGATAGCTCATTTTATTCCATCACAGCAAATGGTGATATCGCAGATAACAGTCATCTTTTGATTTACGCTGGAGGTGGAGCAGGAAATATCTTGGAATTAGCTGCATCTTCGGGTAGCAGCATGACGGGTTTAACCAATCTACTCCAATATTACATTAATGTTGATAGCACGATTACTTCAACATCGACTAGCTCGTTGCTCGATGATTTTAGAGGAAGCTTAACTTCAAACGATATTCTTTTCTCGGGTGATGCTAGCCATTTCTATTTAGGAAATGCAACGAATACCCAAGCCTATTTGGTTGTTCCCACTGCAACTTTTACTATTGATAGACCGATTTCAGAATTGGGATCAACTCTGGGCGTCCTTATTTTCGGGCCAACTATTTTTGATGTCTCGGGCACGGCAGCGGTCAATGTTACCCAACAATCTTATAGCAATGTGACATTGAATGCCGACACGACTTTAATTAATAACTTTGTGTTTGGTTCAGGTATTTCAATTGGTGGCAGTGTAACAGGTGGAGCACATAGTCTTACATTAGATGATAGCAGACGATCATCCTTGTATGGTCCAGTCACTGGCGTAACCACATTACAAACGAATGCTGTAGATTTAATTGATGGTAATGTGACGACGACAGGTGCTCAGACTTATGGTGCTACACGATTGTTTGCAAATGCACTACTCACAGGTACAGACATTACCATTGGTAGTTTAACGGGTAATGCATTTAACTTAACGATAGCAAATTCAGGTCAAGCCACCAGTGGTGCTATTAGCGGCGTAAATGATTTTGACACGAATGCCATTAGCTTAAGTGGCAATGTCACGACGACAGGACATCAAATTTACAATAACGCTGTTACATTTAGCGCAGGCGCTCCTGTATTAGATGCAGGTACTAGTGATATTACATTTAATGGCACTGTCGATGTTACTGGAACAGGCACAGGATTTTCAGCTACTACGACAGGCGCAGTCACATTTAATGGTGACGTAGGTGATTCATTCAATCTGGATTCCTTCAGCGTGACAGCGAGCAATACCAACATCAATAATGATATTTCGCTCAATACGATCAACAGTCAAACTTATAATTCACCTGTTACATTGGGAGGTTTAACTCTTGGAAGCACTATATTTACTTCAACAAATGGTGATATTACTTTCGCAAGTACGATAGACGGTCCTAAAGCTGTTCAGATATCAATAGCGGGTGGAGCAGTCCAATTGAATGGCGCAGTGGGTAGTATCGACCCATTAACGAGTTTGGCTGTTACAGGTAACTTAGACATTGAAGCACCGTCTATTACTACCATCAATGCACAAAATTATTTTAGTCCTGTTGTATTTGGACAAGCACTCACATTGACGGCAGGTACTGACATCATTTTCGCTAGCACACTTGATTCGTTTAACTCTTTAACAGCGCAGAATCTCACATCTTCAAGTGGCATTACATTTAATGGTGCAGTCGGAAGTATCAATCCATTAGGAATCATTTCAATCGCTAACGCAGTTGTTAATTCAAATATCACAACAACAGGCGATCAAACTTATAATGGATCAGTGAGCTTAACAGGTTCAGGTCTGCAAGTGTTTGATGCTGGCAGTGGTGCGATCACATTCAATGACATTCTCGATGTCACTGGAATAGGAACACCAGGATTTAATGCGACGACTACAGGCGATGTCACATTTAGAGGTAACGTCGGTGATTCAGGTAATCTCGCTCTCCTCGACGTGACAGCAAATAATACGAATGTTAATAATGATATTTCTATTACGACCATCAATGATCAAACATATCATTCGCCGATTACGTTAGGGGGACTATCAGGTGGATTTACAGTCTTTACTTCAACAAATGGTAATCTTACTTTCGCAGATACGATAGATGGTTTCTTTAAATCTGCTTCGATGTCCGCAGCAAATGGAACAGTACAATTTAACGGAGCATTAGGTAGTATCAACCAACTGTATATTTTTGCAGTAACAGGTAATTTAATTGATATTGAAGCACCTTCTGTTTCTACCATCAAAGCGCAAGATTATTTTGGTGCTACCGTGTTTGGACAAGCACTTACATTGACAGCGGGTAATGGTGTCACTTTCCATAACACACTTGATTCGCTCACAACAACTCCACAAGATCTCACCTCTGCAAGTAACGTGACATTCGATGGTGCAGTCGGAAGTATTAATCCATTGGGAATCATCTCACTCGCTGATACAGTTATTAATTCAGATGTCACAACACTAGGCGATCAAACTTACGGCGCAGTCAGCTTGAATTCAGGCGCTCCCGTATTTGGTGCTGGAATTGGTGCAATTACATTCAATGGTGCTCTGGATGTCACTGGAACAGGAACAGGATTTTCAGCGACAACGGCAGGCGCAGTCACATTTTATAGCGACGTCGGTACTTCTGGCAATCTTGATACGTTTGACATAACGGCAAGTAACACGAATGTTAATAATAGTATTTCGATCACAACTATCAATGATCAAAGCTATCATTCACCCGTTACACTGGGAGGTGTAAGCGAGACCTTTACTTCAACAAATGGCTTTGTTACTTTTTATGATAAACTTGATGGCCTCGCTAACACTGCAACAATCTCAGCTAGCAACGGCGGAGTCATATTTACTGATGCAGTAGGTTCTATTAATCCACTGTTGTCACTGTCGGTGACAGGTGGCGTGATTGACATTGCAGGATCTTCTATGTCAACCATTAATCAACAGGATTATTTCGGAGCTACCAGATTAGCATCATCACCCACGTTTACAGCAGGTACCGGCATCACTTTCCATGACACATTGGATACATTCCCTCTCCTCTCGGCAAAGAGTATCACAACCACCAGTGATATAACATTTGATGGTGCAGTCGGAGGCACTCGCGCATTGGGAACAATTTCAGCTGGTAACGCATTCATTAATGCAAATGTGACGACAACGGGTAATCAAAGTTATAGTGGTGACGTAGCTGTCACTAGCAATCCAGTATTAATTGCAAATGATTTGCAATTTTCAGGAAATCTAACAGGAGATACGATTAGCAATTTAACGCTTAATGTGACTGGCACGAATAGTTATCTCACCGGTACTGCAACCAATATTAGCGAGATAATTTTTGCCGGCACAGGTACGTTTAGTATGAACAACGTATCAGCACTGAGTAGTTTGGCAGGAGGAGTAACAATTTCATCAGGCGGAACGCTTTCGCTTAATAACCTCACCAGCAACGCGGCCCTAACGTTAAATGGTGGTACGTTATTAACAACAGGTACAACCCAACTTGATGGACTTGTTACTCTGAATGCTTCTAGTATCATAAAAACCACTTCGCTTAGCGATGCATTAACTATCACGGGTGCAATCGATGGTGCAGCTGGGTTAAATTTACAAGGCCCCGGTTCAATTGATTTAGTCGGTGATATCGGTGGTGTTACCCCATTAACAAGCTTAACCAGCAGTGCAGGTAATTTGACTGTAGGTAGCGCTGGAATTCATACCGTAGGTAGTCAAACTTATATCTCTAACTTAACTCTAGGAGCAGATGCATTGTTGCTGAGTGATAGTGGCAACATCAATTTCCAATCAAGCATGGTAGGCGGCAATCATAATTTAACTGTGACAGGTTCAAATTTAAGTTTTGGTAGCACAGCACTGAGTGGTTTCAATAACATTGTGCTAAATGGTACTGGCGTAAATAACAGCTTAACCATATTAACAAATGATCCACAAACCTGGCAGATCACGGGTTCAGATCTAGGTGCTATCAACAGTATGGTGGGAGTGAATAGCTTACAATTTAATAATATTCAAAATTTAGTTGGCGGCTCTGGCGCAAATAACTTTGTATTGAATGGCGGAACCGTTAGTGGATCTATCACCGGTGGTAGTGGTACTCAAAATGTGTTGACCATCGCATCTGGTCCAGCAAATTGGACTATCAGTGGTGCAGATTCTGGTGGCGCGACTGGAGTTGGCGGTGGCTTTTCTCAAATCCAATATTTAACCGGCGGCTCAGGCACCAGCACATTTACTTTCACTGGCACGGGCAGCATTACAGGACAGGTTGATGGTGGCAACACAACTAGCATAAATATAGTTAATTTTACCGGCTATGCAGCACCTGTTAAATTGACCTTGTCTATGCCGGCGCCTGGTAGTAATGAGTTAAATGCTGGAACAATATTGAATAGTAACGGTGTCCGCATCACATCGTTTAACCGAATCCAAAAATCAATTGGTTCTGGACAAGATACGATTACTTTACCTGCAAAATCGAATCTCACTATTACCTATCCAGATCCTAATGATCATAGCTTTGGTTACATTGGTGATCCGTTCTACTTCCAAAATATGACTATTACTAATCCACCAGCACCAGCACCGGTACCTGAACCTACACCAGCACCGACTCCTGCAGTTATCAATGGAGATGTTGCACAAATCATTACACCTTTCTCAACAACAAATTCAGGTACAGGTCCTTCTGATCCGATCAGTTTGCTAAGTAACATTATAATACCGACCGGCTTTGTCGATATTGCGATTACTAACATCATAGAACAAGAAACTTCGTTAGATGATGATATTAAAGATAAGCAAACAGTTGGCTGTTACTAATACTCCCTACTGTCATTCCCGCCTTCGCGGGAATGACATTTTTTAACGACAATGTTGTAATTAATTTGATGGCACGTACGTTTTTAAATGCATAACAAACTGTCGCAACGCATCAATTCCACTTTCCTCCGCTTGTTTACACCACACTTGTAATGTCTCAAGCAGCGTATGCTGAGCCGCCGTACTTTTTGCCCAAATCGCTTGTAACTGCAAGTGAAAATGATGAACCATTTTTAATTTCTGATGCTGTTCCAACACAGGTGTTAAGCTGGTTTGTAATGTTGTGTCACGAATTAATAACTTGCGTACTTTGGTTGAAAGAGCAGAGCCCGATTTTTTACGTTCTTCTTTAAATACCGGCTTGATCACTTTATTGCAATAATTTGCCATGACCTGAAAACGATTTGCGATAACAGCTTTTAATGTATCAAGATCCACCGTTGATTTTTTTAAATTGAATGTTGCACGCGGCGGCACATATTTAGGTTTTGCCAAGCCAAACAATTGTAACAATCGGATAACATACCAACCCAAATCAATTTCCCACCATTTCACTGAAAATTTTGCAGATGTGCCATAGGTATGGTGATTGTTATGCAATTCTTCACCCGCAATAAAAATCCCAAATGGAATAATATTTCGCGATGCATCTTTCGGTTCAAAATTACGATAACCAATAGCATGGCCAACGCCATTAATAACACCACCAGCAAAAAAGGGAATCCATGCCATTTGCGCTGCCCACATAGCAATACCGACAAAACCAAACAGAATGAAATTAATAATAAATAATGCAATGTTGCCTGCCGCACTATGTTTGCTATAAACATTCCGTTCTAGCCAATCATCCGGAGTACCATGCCCATAACGGTCTAGGGTTTCCTGATTACATTTTTCTTTACGATATAACTCAGCTCCTTCCAGCAATACTTTTTTTAAACCATGTATCTGAGGGCTATGCGGATCGTCGACTGTTTCAACTTTCGCATGATGCTTTCTATGAATAGCCGCCCATTCTTTGGTAACTTGTCCTGTCGTCATCCATAACCAGAAACGAAAAAAATGACTCACTATCGGATGCAAATCAACTGATCGATGCGCCTGATGCCGATGCAAAAAAATCGTGACGCCCAACAGAGTAATCTGTGTCAAAACTAAAGTAACAACGATATAACCCCACCATGGTAATTGTATTAGTCCAAACATGCTAACCTCATTAATTAGTTTAAATAAATTGATAACTTGCGAAATTAAACTAGCATGCGATTGCTAGGGGACGTTGAAAATTTACTCGATTTTGTGCTTGACGATTGATTGTGGTTACCCATTGGTATAAAAAAGGCTTTTTTTTTGCAAATAAAAAATTTCACTAGTCAAACAATTTTTAAAATTTAATTAATTTTGCATAAAAAATTTGCGAAAAAAAGACTTGACGGCTATGTGTGGATTTTATCGACTTCCAGAGCCAGCGCAATTTGATTGGAACACGCTTCCAGAAGATACATTTGGTCAGGCGTAAACAACCGTTTGGTTTTCGGCACAATTCGCAGTACGCCAATCGTTTGTTGTGAAGCAATTAATGGCATATATAACGCGTCAGAAAATGAAAGTGTATCGGTACCGAATCCGGCACTTTTTCCCATTTCATAAACCCATTTTGCAATGCCTTGTTCTTTATCATTTAACTCTCTATTTTTCGGATGCAGAACCAGACGGTCCTTATTTGGTAACAGTGCACTGACCTGACTATTCAAAATATCACCGATATAATGTGTTCCTATCTCAAGCAGCTTGTCCATGCCGCGGGTGCTCGCTAATTGTCTGCTTAAGGTATGCAGCGCGGCAGTTTGTTGTTCTGCAAAACGAGCAGACTCCGCCTGTCTTTGCATGCGCAAGGTTAAATGACTGATGATAAATGACACTAATAACATCACAATTAATGTAAAAAAATATTCGATATCGGAGACAGCAAAACTATACAAAGGCTCAATAAAGAAAAAATCACAGGCGAGGACGCTTAAAATGGATGCAAGCATGGCAGGTCCGACTTCGCCTAACAACGCAACGATAGTCACGCCTAACAGATAAACCATAATTAAATTGCTGGTACTTAAAAATGAGTCAAGAAAAAAATTAAGACCCGTCACTAACGTCACGATCAGAATCGCAATAAAATAGTTGAGCCAGGATGTTGATGGAATTGAAAAAGGTTTACTCTCGGGTGAAATAACTTTGGAATTACCCGTCATGATATAGATATCAATTTCACCACTATGCCGTACAATTTCATCCGCTAAATTTCGAAAAAATAAATTGCGAATCCGTGGCCGGATATTTTTCCATACCATAATTTGCGTCACGTTTTGTTCGCGAGCGAACCGCATAATTTCTTTAATCATATCAAGCCCAGTCAAGATGCGCGTTGTTGCACCTAACTGCTCGGCAAAACGTAAATTCTGCATGGCACTGTTGTGCTTCGCTTCGGACCAGCGCATTTTGGGTGTTTCAACCACGACTGCAATCCAAGCGATCTGTAAACTGGTTGCTAGACGACGAGCAGCACGAATTAATTTCCTTGAGTCATGACCCGCGCCAACACACACTAATATTTTTTCTTTGGTCGGCCAAATGTGTTTAATGCCTTTGCCCTGACGATATAACAGTACTTGCGTACCAACTTGTTCCGCTGTGGTGCGTAAAGCCAGTTCGCGTAATGCTGTCAAATTGCCTTCTTTAAAAAAATATTCTGACGCTAACTTGGCTTGCTCTGGAATGTAGACTTTACCCTCATTCAGTCGTTTTAATAATTCTTTCGGAGGAATATCCACTAATTCGATGGTATCAGCGAGTTCCAACATCGAATCAGGCACGGTTTCATTAATTGGCGCATGGATAATTTGTGAAACATCATCATTGAGACTTTCAACATGCTGCACATTTAACGTGGTATAAACATCCACACCACGATCCAGTAACTCCTTAATATCTTGCCAGCGTTTTTTGTGCCGCGTGCCAGGCGCATTTGAATGCGCCATTTCATCTAGCAAAATTAATCCTGGATTTCGTTTCAAGGCACCATCTATATCAAATTCCAGTAATTCCTTACCATGATAAAGAATTTTCTCTCTTGGTAAACTTTCAAAGTGGGTTGTCATTTTATTAATTTCTGTTCGCCCATGAGATTCGACAATCCCAATCACCACATCCAATCCTTTCTCACGTTCTTCCAATGCATCATGCAGCATTTCATGGGTTTTACCGACACCCGGCGCTGCTCCCAGATAAATTTTTAATTTACCACGCGTGCTTTTTTGTTCTTCGGCTTGAACACGTTGGAGTAATTCTTCTGGATTCGGGCGTTGTTCAGGCATGGGTTTTCCTCAATTCATCCAAAGCCAAATTGAGTTCTAACACATTTATTCTTGGTTCGCCCAACAAAGCAAATTGCCGTTTTTGTGTAAAACGCTCGACTAATTGGTTTATTTCACTTTCTGGAAGCTTTCTCAATTTAGCGATTCGTGCAACCTGATAAAATGCTGCGGCTGGACTGATATCTGGATCGAGTCCACTACCTGATGCCGTCACTAAATCGACAGGAATAGGAGAATCTGTTTTTTGAAAATGTGAAGCACGTTCTTTGATTGCAGCAAGCAAAGTAGGGTTAGAAGGTCCCAGGTTTGAACCTGAAGACGATTCACCATTATAAGGAACAGGCGACGTTGCTGACGGACGACTATAAAAATAATGTGGATCAGAAAAAGCTTGTCCAATTAATAAAGATCCAACCACGTTGCCATTTTTTGCAAGCAAACTTCCATTCGCTTCCCAGGGAAAAATAACTTGTGCAATACCCGTTACCAGCATGGGATAAAGCAATCCTGTGATAAGCGTAAATAAAAATAAAATAATAACCGCGGGTTTTATTTGACGAATAATTTCTTTGAACATAGCAAATCCTTATGTCAAACCTAATCCTGATAAAACTAGATCAATTAATTTAATTGCAATAAACGGTATGAGCAAACCGCCCAGACCGTACACAAATACATTTTTTCTTAATAAACGTGCCGCAGTTACACGATAATATTTCACACCGCGCAATGCTAACGGAATTAAAAAGATAATGATTAACGCATTAAAAATGACAGCCGATAAAATAGCACTTTCAGGCGTTGCAAGATGCATGATGTTAAATTTATTTAACACGGGATAGGTTGCTGAAAATGCGGCGGGTAAAATCGCAAAATATTTTGCGATATCATTCGCTATACTAAATGTTGTCAGTGAACCACGCGTCATTAATAATTGTTTGCCAATTTCAACGACTTCAATCAATTTAGTTGGGTTTGAATCTAAATCCACTAAATTTCCTGCTTCTTTTGCAGCTTGGGTTCCTGTATTCATCGCAACGGCCACATCTGCTTGTGCCAGTGCAGGGGCATCATTGGTACCATCACCTGTCATTGCAACTAAACGGCCTTCGGCTTGCAATTTTCGAATGAGTTTCAGTTTATCTTCAGGTTTTGCACTTGCTAAAAAATCATCGACGCCTGCTTCACCCGCAATCGCTGCGGCAGTGAGAGCATTATCGCCGGTGACCATGATAGTCTTAATACCCATCTGCCGTAGTTTTGCAAAACGTTCGTGAATACCGCCTTTCACAATATCTTTTAAATGAATCACACCTAATACTTTATTTCCTTCCGACACAACTAAAGGTGTTCCGCCTTTTGTTGCAATCTGATTAACAATCGTGACAGCAGAAGGTGGAAAATCGCCGTTTAATTGTTTGATATGTTCTTGTATCGCATCACTTGCACCTTTGCGAATTTGTCTGCCGGGAAGATTCGCGCCACTCATTCTTGTTTCAGCTGTAAACGGAATAAACGTTGCGCCAAGCTCATGAATTTCGCGACCTCGTAAGCCATATTTTTCTTTTGCTAAAATAACAATACTGCGTCCTTCTGGTGTTTCATCCGCAAGTGAGGCTAATTGAGCAGCATCAGCTAAGTTTTCCATGCTGACACCTTCCGCTGGAAAAAATTCTGTGGCTTGTCGATTACCTAATGTGATCGTTCCTGTTTTATCAAGTAACAATACATCGATATCACCCGCTGCTTCGACAGCACGACCCGATAATGCAATGACATTGGCTCGAATCATACGATCCATGCCTGCAATACCAATTGCTGACAGCAAACCACCAATCGTGGTGGGTGCGAGGCAAACAAAGAGTGCGACTAAAACCGTGATTGTGACGACTTTACCTGTACCTAAAGCAGTGACACTGTACATCGAAAAAGGTAACAAGGTTGCGCACACAATTAAAAAAACAATTGTCAATGCGGCAAGTAAAATGGTGAGCGCTAATTCATTCGGTGTTTTTTGTCTTTTTGCACCTTCAACTAATTCAATCATTTTATCTAAAAAAGTTTCGCCCGGATTACGAGTGATTTTGACAATGAGCCAATCGGAAATAACTTGCGTACCACCCGTCACAGCACTTCGATCACCACCACTTTCACGAATGACCGGTGCGCTTTCGCCAGTAATTGCACTTTCATTGACTGACGCAATTCCTTCAATCACTTCGCCATCACTTGGAATAAAATCGCCAGTTTCAACCAGCACAATATCGCCTGCTCGTAAATCTGCGGATTGGAGTAATGTGATTTTTGCATCGCGTTGTGGCTTTGCTAATTTCTTCGCAGAAATTTCGCGACGTGCTTTTCTTAATGATTGTGCTTGCGCTTTTCCGCGGCCTTCCGCCATCGCTTCTGCAAAATTGGCAAAAAGCAGCGTAAACCACAGCCATATTGTAATATTTAAAATAAATTTAGCAGGCGCATCGCCCGTACCACTCAACGCTTGGAAATAAAGAATGGTTGTTAATAGAGAACCGATATAAACAGTAAACATAATCGGATTTCGAATTTGATGACGTGGTGATAATTTTAAGAAAGCATCACGCAATGCAATTTTAATAATATCGATGTCCCAAATAAAACGTGATTTAGTAGCCATATTGTCCCCAAAGCGTAAGTTGTTCGACGATCGGTCCTAATGCCAATGCAGGTAAAAACGAAAGAGCGCCTAAAAGGATCGTGATGCTAACTAAGATAATAATAAAAAGCGGTGTGTGCGTCATAAGCGTGCCCTCACTACTCGGCACAATTTTTTTTCTGGCAAGTGATCCGGCAATCGCAAGTGCTGGGATGGCAATCCAGTAACGACCCAATAACATAGCGATGCCGCCTAAAACATTATAAAAAGGCGTATTTGCATTGAGTCCTGCAAACGCACTGCCATTATTATTTGCCATCGATGTGAATGCGTAAAATATTTCGGAGAATCCATGTGTACCAGGATTTCCAAGTGAACTCACTCCAGCTGTTGTGACAACGCCAATTCCAGTCAAAATTAACACGGTCAATGGCATAATTAAAACGCCGAGTGAAGCCATTTTCATTTCGAAAGGTTCAATTTTTTTGCCTAAATATTCCGGCGTACGTCCCACCATTAATCCCGCAACAAAAACGGTGATGATGACAAACAGTAACATGCCATAAAGCCCTGAGCCTACGCCGCCAAAAACGACTTCGCCTAAATGCATCATCCATAAAGGCACAAAACCACCTAACGGCGTATATGAATCCAGCATGGAATTGACTGAACCATTCGATGCTGCGGTAGTGACAGTTGCCCACAGAGCTGAATTAAGAACGCCGAAACGCGTTTCTTTGCCTTCCATATTTCCGAGAGTTTGGTCTACATTTAAAGTGTGTAAAGCTGGATTGCCTTGTTGTTCTGCAAAAACCGCAAGAAAGATAAAAGGAACAAACAGAATATACATCGCTGCTAAAATCGCCCAACCTTGTCGCCTATCATTTACCATCACACCAAATGTGTAACAGAGTGCAGCAGGAATTAATAAGATCGCTAACATTTCTAGAAAATTGGTGAGGGGAGTTGGATTTTCAAATGGATGGCTGGAATTCACATTAAAAAAACCACCGCCATTGGTGCCTAATTGTTTGATTGCAACTTGTGATGCAACAGGGCCCATTGGAATGACTTGTTCTTTTTGTTGTTGATCCATCGATTGTAGCAACGTAATTTTTTTGTTTGGTGACAAATTTTGAATAACACCTTGCGACACGAATACGACTGAAAATAACAGTGCGAGCGGTAATAAAATATAAAGCGTGCCGCGCACCATATCTACCCAAAAATTACCTAAATTTGAATCTTCGCGCGCACGGATTCCACGAATTAACGCAACGAGTAATGCCATTCCAGTTGCTGCTGACAAAAAGTTTTGGACGGTGAGCGCAAGCATTTGCGTGAAATAACTCATGGTTGTTTCACCGCCATAAGATTGCCAATTTGTGTTGGTAGCAAAACTCACTGCAGTATTAAAAGAAAGGTGAGGGGAGACAGCGGACAATGTTTGTGGATTCAGTGGTAAATAAAATTGTAAGCGCTGAATCAGATAAACAACTAACAATCCAAAAAAATTAAATACCAGCATAGCAACCAAATAAACTTTCCAATTCATTTCTTTGTTGGGCTGAACACCCGCTATGCGATAGATAAACCGTTCGACAGGCCTTGATATTTTATTCAACCCAACCGATTTTCCTTCATACACTCTAGCCATATACCAACCGAGTGGTTTAACAAGAAGAAGGAGTGTGAAAAGATAAATGCCGATTTGCAAAATTCCATTTTGAGTCATCAGTTAACCCTTTAAAATAATTCCGGCTTGAATAAAACAATTAATAAATAGATAAACAAACAGAAAGTGATGATGCCACAAACTAGATAAAGACTCATTTATTCACTCCGTGATAAAGAATCAAAAAATCGCATGAGGATATAACATATTACAAAAAATAAGAGCGCGAGTCCTATTAATAGCAAGTCTGCCATATTGTGTCTCCCTGGCAAAACTTTACAGTACACTATGCACTAAGGCTTTGTCATCCTGAACGAAGTCAAGGATCAGCATGTTATAACATGGCGATCCTTCA
>CAZAXX010000002.1:44685-70618 GCA_964489265.1 uncultured Coxiellaceae bacterium | reverse complement strand
AAAGCTGTTCCAATATCAATAATAAAATGTTCTGTTTTAATGTCAGGATATACTGTTGCAATTTCATTAAAGACTTGATGAAAAATTCCATCCGTCATTTTCATGATATTGTCTTTGCTTAAACACGTTACTTTTTTACGATTAAATTTGCGTGCGTATTCAAATGCATAATGTACGATGCGCTCGCAACCTGGGCGTGTCACTAATTTCAAGCATTGATACACTTCATCTGTTTGACGATGTTCGATGCCAGCATAGGTACCTTCTTCGTTTTCACGAATAATCACTAAATCCATTTTTGGATGCACTGTTTCAACATAAGGCGCATAAGCGATGCAGGGGCGCACATTCGCAAACAAACCGAGGGTTTTACGTAATGTGACATTCAAACTTTTATATCCGCCACCTTGTGGTGTTGTGATGGGGCCTTTTAATAAAACTTTAGTGCGCTTTAACGATTGCCATGCGCTGTCTGGAATGCCAGTGGTGAAACCTTGCAAATAAACTTTTTCACCGACTTCAATCACTTCCGGTTCAATTTGGGCATCAGCGGCCGATAAAATTTTGAGTGTAGCACTCATGATTTCAGGACCAATTCCGTCACCATAGGCTACTGTGATAGGGGTTTTGACTGCCATGCTTTGCTCCTCTTAGGATTTGTTTACTCAATGGGCGTGTTCTAATTGTTCTTCAGGAATAATGCCCGCAATAATTTTTTCCATTTGCATCGAGCGTGATCCTTTTACTAAAACGGTGACATCTGTTTTTAAATGCGGTAACAAACTAGCAATTAATTTATCGCGCTCAGTAAAATGCAGAGCGTTTTGACCAAATCCTTCGGTTGTCGCAGCGGATAAATTACCAAAGGTAAATAAATACTGAATGCCAGCCGCTTTAATTTTTTGTCCCGCAGTAAAATGAAATTCTTTTGCATCAGGACCTAATTCTTTCATGTCGCCTAACACTAATATTTTTGTGCCAGGAAAAGTAGCCAGTGTGTTGACTGCGGCTTGCAAGGAAAAAGGATTGGCATTGTAAGTATCATCAATCACGTTAGCCTGATTGGCTAAAACATATTGATGCATGCGTCCCGGAGCTGGTTTTACATTTTCGAGTCCCATTTTTATGTGTAGAAGCTCGATGCCAACAGCAAGCGTTGCCGCAGTGGCAGCCAGTGCATTCATGACATTGTGTTTGCCGAGTAACGGTAATGCCAGTGTGATTTCACCTTTCGGTGTTTTGATCGTAATAGGTTGTCCAGTGGTGTAATTGGTGGTGATATCGGCAGTGCCATCTAAACCAAACGAAAAATGCTTGTGTTTGCCAATCAGTTGCAGCCAATAATTAAAATGCGCGTCATCACGATTTAAAATCGCAGTGCCATTTTCCGGGAGACCTAAAAAGATTTCGCCTTTGGCTTTCGCAACACCGGAAACATCGCCTAATCCTTCCAGATGCGCTTCAGCTGCGTTATTAATCACGGCAACCGAAGGGCGTGCCATTTTAGTAAGATATTCAATTTCACCAAAATGATTCATGCCCATTTCAAGCACGGCATAACGATGTTGTTGGTTAAGACGCGCCAAATTGAGCGGTAAACCAATGTTATTATTAAGATTGCCTTCTGTTGCAAGCACTTCTTCTGCGTTGTTACACGCGGCACGTAAAATCGCGCTAATCATATTTTTTAATGTTGTTTTACCATTGCTGCCAGTGACACCGATCAGTGGTAAGGAAAATTGATCGCGCCACCACTTGGCAATTGTGCCTAAAGCCAAAATCGTATCTGGTACGATAAGTTGCGGAATTGGGTGATCTACTGCATGGCTAACCAGCGCTGCCACGGCTCCTTTTTTTGCGGCATCAGCAATAAATTGATGTCCATCAAATTGCTCGCCCTGAATGGCAACATACAAATTACCCGGCTGAAGTGAGCGGGTATCTCGACTAATACCACAAAAATCAATATCTTGGGTGACAGTAGCAGCGCCTAATTGGGCTGCAAGCGTAGATAAATTTGTTTGTATCATAAAAGATAACGTCCCTTATTTTTTAAGTTCACATGGTATCACACAACGGTTGCGCTTTCTTTAAATTCGGTAATAATCTACCCCTCTTAAAATTATCGAAATTATAAATATGTTTCAAGAAATCAGCTATCGCGATCCACTACAGATTTTTACTTTATTTGCCGAGCAAACCGGGGCAATCTTCCTGGATAGCGCGCAATTAAGGGAAAAGTGTGGGCGTTATAGTTTTATTGCCGTCGATCCTTTTCAGACGCTCATCAGCAAGAACGGTAGTATTGCATTGCGCGATGACGTATTTGCAGGCGATCCATTTGTGATTTTAAAACAAGAATTATTAAAATTCCCTGAAGAAAATATCGCTGGTTTACCGCCATTTCAAGGTGGGGTGGCGGGATTTTTAGGTTATGGATTAGCGCAGCATTTAGAAAAATTACCCGTGTCGCCGGTTGATGATATGCAATTTTCTGATATGGCAGTGGGTTTTTATGATGTTGTATTGGGATTTGATGAAGAAGAAAAGCGTGCCTGGATTTTTTCGAATGGTTATCCCGAGCAAGAAATTACGGCACGCCAGCAACGTGCTGCTCTACGCATGACTTGGTTGTTGGATAAATTAAACGAGTTACCAGCCATCACTGCGTTGCCTGCTGCTTCACATGAAATCGAAAAAATTCAAAGTAATTTTACCGCAAGTGCTTATCAAGTTGCAGTGCAACGAGTGATTGATTATATCCTGGCGGGTGATATTTTTGAGGCGAATATTTCCCAGCGTTTTAGCATTGAATTAGCAAAATCGCTAACACCGTTTGGATTGTATCGAAAATTGCGTGCGCTAAATCCAGCGCCTTTTGCAGCGTTTGTTAATATTGCCGATAACATTATCGCATCCGCTTCGCCTGAGCGATTTTTACAATTGCGTGAAGGTCAAGTTGAAACGCGACCAATCAAGGGCACACGCCCGCGTGGCAAAAATTCGCAAGAAGACGCTTTATTTGCGAAAGAATTAATGGCGAGTGAAAAAGATAATGCTGAAAATATTATGATTGTTGATTTAATGCGAAATGATTTGTCGCGTGTTTGTGAAGACCATACTGTGCAGGCGCCACAGTTATGTGGTTTAGAAAGTTATGCGACAGTGCATCATCTGGTTTCTGTTGTTACAGGAAAATTGCGTGCAGGATTCACAGCAATTGATTTGTTGCGTGCGACATTTCCAGGTGGTTCCATCACGGGCGCGCCGAAAATTCGTGCCATGGAAATTATTGCAGAGATTGAGCCAACCGTGCGCGGGCCATATTGTGGAAGTGTGGGATATCTTGGTTTTAATGGCGATATGGATTGTTCGATTACGATTCGCACATTTGCTATCAAGAATAATCGCGTCACTTTTCAGGCGGGTGGTGCGATTGTCGCTGATTCAAATCCGTTGGAAGAATACGAAGAAACGTTAACAAAAGCACGCGCGTTGCAAAGAGCATTGGTGCAGGAAATCATATGATTTTATTGATTGATAATTATGATTCCTTCGTTTATAACTTGGCACGTTATGTGAATGAATTGGGTTTTCATTCGCGAGTTGTGCGAAATGATAAAATTACGTTGGATGAAATTTCTGAATTAAATCCATCTCACATTATTATTTCGCCAGGTCCGTGTGCGCCAGAACAGGCTGGAATTTCCATGGCTGTGATCGAACACTTTGGTGCAGTGATTCCTATTTTAGGAGTTTGTCTGGGACATCAGGCGATTGGCCAAGTGTATGCTGCAAAAGTGTTGCGAGCGAAGCGGCCTATGCATGGAAAATCATCGCGGATAACGCATGCAGAGAAAGAAATATTTGCGGGTTTAAATAATCCGTTGCAAGTTGGGCGTTATCATTCTTTGATTGTGAGTGAAGATGAATTTCCAGCAGAATTGGAGGTGCTCGCGCGCTGCGAAATGGGTGAGGTGATGGCGTTGCGGCATAGAAAACATGCTGTTTTTGGTGTGCAATTTCATCCGGAATCCGTATTGACGGAGCAGGGATATTTGTTGTTGAGGAATTTTTTGCTGAGATAAAAAAGGATAAGATGATGTTAAGGATGTTATTTGGTACAGGTGAAAAAGAATTTCAAGCTGCAAAAAAGATATGGAAAGGTATTTCAGCAGTTGTTATGAAGCCCATTGCAAATGAGGACGATAAAAAAGCCTATCTTGCTATCCAAAAACCGTTTATCGAGGTTATGTTATTACTCAAAGCGGCTTATACAAAAAATCATTCCGAAGCGACGCGTTGTTATGCAGGGCTTTCATTCATGCGCGTGATGCAGAAAGCACCGCTTTATAAAGCTGATCCATCGTTTGAAAATACACGCGATTTCTTTATGGAACAGAGAAAAAATTTACAAATGGTCAGGGCACTATTGGATGGGCGAGTTGTTGATGATTTTTCGAGATTCATTATTTACGGTAGTTTATTGTTTGATGTAGAAGCGCATGCTCGTCAAATAATTACTGATCTGGAGAAACAGAAAACCCCGGGTTTTTTTATGACTACAGCGATTATTATATCGAAAGAATTGAATTACGATATGGCAAGGATTAAGCAGGCTTTTTCTGAGATAGACAAAAGACCAGACAACGATGCGATTATTTTGTATATGATGCAATCGGAAGAGCTCTTGAATAGATTGAAAAGTTGCACTCTGGATGATGCAAAAAAAATCTACAAGCAGTACCATCTCTGATAAAAATCCCCGGGTGTGATTTTTTTGAGTGGCCTATTCAAGAGAAAAATACAAAAGCTGATGTTGACGCATTATCTGCAAGGATTGCAGTATTAGAGTTGGCACAACGCCAAGAAGAAAAGGAAGCTCCAAAGATTGTGAAAGGTTCCATAAATGATTTGTTCATGGTAGCAGGCGTGGCTCGCCCAACTCCTGCGGGGCCAGAACAAACAGAAAACGCGAGTGTTGAAAAGAAGCTTCCAGAGAGCCCGAAAGTATCTTCAAAAAATATGTTTACAGAAGCAGAAGCGGCTCGCCCAACTCCTGCGGTGCCAGCGCCGACCAGTGATTCGGCGAAAAGATTTGAACTTTGATACGTGTCATCCTGGGGCTCTTTGAATCTGCTTAGAAATCCTTCCTCCACAGGGGGAAGGGTTTCTAAAAGGATGACAAGTTATTCCTCGACCTTAAACCCAATCCGCTGAAAATGCCCTTCTAATTCATCAATATTACTAAACCGAATTTTCACATAACCGCCACCACGATCTTCATAATCAATGTTGACTTGATTACCTAAATGATTCGTCAGAGCCATTTCCAAGTGCTTGAGATTGGGATCACTATAAGGATTATTTTTTTCAACTGGCTGCAATATTTTTTTTACTTCCATCTCGATTTTACGAACACTCCAGCCTTTTTGAATGCACTGTTCTGCCAACGCATATTGATGAGTAACAGGAACACCAGCGAGAATTTTGCCGTGGCCTTCGGATAATTGTTCGGAAATTAATAATTGCTGAACACGCGGATCCAATTTTAATAGACGTAACGCATTCGTAATTGTCGTGCGTGATTTGCCGACGGCTGCAGCCACTTCTTCGTGTAAATAACCAAATTCATCAATCAATCTCTGATACGCATTGGCTTCTTCAATCGGATTTAAGTCTGCGCGATTAATGTTTTCAATCACCGCAGCTTGCAAAGCTTGTTCATCGGTATAAAGGCTAACTAAGCAACTTACCTCGGATAATCCAGCAAGTTGTGCTGCGCGCCAGCGACGCTCACCCGCAACGATTTCATAATTTCCGGTGTTCAAGGGTCTTACGACGATAGGTTGCAGTAAGCCCCCCGTTGTTTTGATCGATTCCGCAAGTTCTTGTAATTGTTCAGTATCAAAATGTTGGCGCGGCTGATATTTACCCCGGACTAATTGGTCGATAGAAAGTTGTTTTAATGTCGGCTTTGCTTTTATCATGAAATTTCCTTACTGGAACTATTGTCCTATTTTTTGTATATTAGCCGCCCTATAAAACCATTGCCATAAAAAATTGGTGTACAGGCGAGGATATCAAAATAATGAGCGACGCTAGAATCCCAGATCAACCAAATGATTCAACAGCGATAAAAGCAGCTAGAGTGGCCTTTAAATCGGGTATTGTCGGCGCAGAAGTATCATTCGCACTGTTTTTGCCGTGCCTTTTTATGCAATCTCGTCAGGTTGTATCGTCAGCGAATTTTGTAAATGTGTTTAAAATAGCGAGTTTTGGCACGCTTTCCCGCTCCTATGTTAATGCTGCTAAAGCCAGTACGCTAAAAAATGGAGTCTATGGACAAAAAGATAATGTTGATGATGCATTTAAGACCTCTACAGAAGAGAAGATGATTAGAGGATTGCAAGTTTCACTAACACTCGGCGTAGTAGATGGTTTATGTACGCATCCATCTAAACTCAAAGCCGCATTTTTTGCGGCTAAGTGTTTAAATCCAGAATTTATTGTGCCAAAGCCAAAAACATTTTCGGAAAGCATTAGCTTAAACAAAATCGCTTTAGGACCTCGTGTTTTATCAAGCACGTTCAGTGTGATAGGATTTTTTACGTCGGACCAAATTGCTGCGATGTTTGCAGGGAGCTTGCCAGTTTATTCTGGTATTGATATGAGTTGGGTGCTTGGAATCGGTGTCTCAGCTGTTGTGGTTGGCGGTGTTACAAATGCATTAAGTGTTGTGGGAGCGAATCAAGCATTTCGGGTTGATCCATACACGTATACTGCGCCTAAGTTCATGACGGTCGCTCGTGATCTTTTTGAAAAAGAAGGTCCCCGCGTTATCACGCGTGGATTTGGAACCTCAACGGCACTCTCAGCTGCAATCTATACGCTTTTCCCTACGGTAGATAAACATGCAGGGCAAGTTGTTGCAATGGCTGAAGAAAAACTGCGAGTATTAGTCAGTTCTCTTTGCAGTTATGCCAGCACAGAAAAAGCTCGCATGTTTAAGACAGCTTCGGAACAAACTGAAAACACAAATAAAATTCCAGCCCACGCTGCTGTCTCTGCTTCACCTAATTTGAAAAAATGAATTTAACTCGAAAAGGAATCCACTCAATGACAAAAACTTTATTATTTTCAGTGAAAGATGCAGTTGCAACAATTTCGTTTAATCGTCCAACTGCAATGAATGCGTTTAATGATGTGATGGGAGAAGAATTAAAAAAAATCACTGATCTCGTGCGCGATGATGCTGCAGTAAAAACTGTTTTGTTAAACGGAGCAGGCGCTTTGTTTATGGCGGGCGGTGATATTCAATTTTTTCACCAGTCACTCGATGCAATGCCTGGCTGTGTGATGGACATCGCGAGAAATTTAAATGCTGCGATTTTAAATTTAATGCATATGTCGAAACCCGTGGTTGCCAGTGTGCATGGTTCAGTGGCCGGTGTTGGCATGAGTTTAATGATGGCTTGTGATTTGGTGATCGCTTCTGAAAATACTAAATTTACGATGGCTTATTCAGGTATTGGTGCGAGTCCCGATGGCGGTGCTTCTTATAATTTACCGCGTTTGGTAGGCACTAAAAAAGCAATGGAATGGATGTTGTTATCCGATATTTTTGATGCAAAAACAGCGGAAAAACACGGATTAATTAATTGGGTGACGACAGATGAAAAATTATCAGAAGAAACGGCGCGTATCTTAAAACGATTAACGCAAGGTCCAGCTCAATCGTATGCAGAGATTAAACGTTTAGTAAATGAAACTTGGCAATTAAGTTTAGAAGGTCAGTTGGAACGCGAAGGTAGAGCTTTTGCAGCGTGTTCTGCGACAGCTGATTTTAAAGCTGGAATTACCGGGTTTATAAAAAAAACCAAACCAGAGTTTATAGGAAAATAAATGAAGCCACGTCAGATTAGTTATCCGATGTTACTACAAGCGTTTTATGATCATGACGTGGTAACAGTAAAAAAATATCTTAAAAAAGAACCTCGGTTGCTTGATTATCGAGATAGATATGACAAAAATAATTTTTTGCATCTGGCAGTCAGGTTCGGCACAACAGAAGTCGTTGCTGCTGTGCTTGAGGCAATCACTATAGATAAAGCGCTTAGATTGATTCAGCAAGCAAATAACGAAGATGATACACCATTACATTGTTCAGCTCGCTCGCATCCAGAAGAAACAACTGCATTAATAATAAAAAAATTGGGCCCGACGGCACCAACTGTTGCAAAAAAAGTAAATCGTGCTGGAAAAATGCCGTTAAAATTATTAAAGAAAAATACCTATAAAACAGCTTCCTATTTTAAATTAGTAGAAGATATCACTTATCCAGAGACTGATCCTAAGTTAACAGACAAGGTTAATATTCGAGATGTATTGGCACGCTATCCGGGAATAAATATTCAGCTCGAGTTACATTTCAGACTCGCTTGTTATGCAATAAATAGAGCGCGTGAGCTCATCAAGCTAAGTGGTACTCATTTCAGTACGAATAACTGGGATCAAAAATCAAAAAAGATTCTCGATAAACGGATTAATGATATGCGTGCTGAAAATAAGGCTAAGTTTGATGTAATTAGCAATGATCAATCAATGAATGATGAGGAAAAAGACGCAGGCAAACGAAAAATTCTTTTAGACAGTGCGATGCAGACTCATGTGGGAAATTGTTCTGAACTCTCTCGGATTGCTGCTCTATTTGCTAAAAGGCTTTTACCAAATATACCGCTAGTAGTTATTCATATTGAAAATGGCAATCATTATTTTGTAGTCATTGGAATTTCTGAAAATGCTTCAATGAATTACAAAGACTGGAATCAAAATGTGGTTGTTTGCGATCCGTGGTCAGGTAAAGTCTACAAGGGTTCAGAGATAGAAGTCTATCTCAATGATTATTGGCATTATAGACGAACCAATATGAATATTTTAAAAAGTTTTAATGCGCAATATCATATTTTGAAGCCGCTGGATTATCCTTTCATTTATAAAATGAAAACTAATCCAATGGAAGATACATTGGATTCTTTAACATTATTATTCGAAGAAGAAAAAAATACGCCAGATCAATTCATGGCGAGAGGTTCAAAACTATGAAGACCAGAGGAAGAAATTCATCCTCAGGCATTCGTGAGAAACACAGAGCGTTTCGTTATTAAAGTTTTTAATAACATCCAAAATGAACCTGATTTGTTGGGCTCTTTTATAAGAAATAACGCAGCAAGAAACGCAATAAGATAAGCAAATAATAAAATACTCAAACCATCTCTGAATTGGGCAACATTATTAAGATCAATGCATTTGCCAATCAGCGGCTGAAATAAAGCGCCAGAAATCACAACAGCCATATTATTAAATGCAATGGCGGCACCTTTTACTTCATCACTATTATTTTCTTTTACCAGCGCAAAACTCAGTGCTTGTCCAGCGCAAGCTGCGCCAGAAAGAAATATGCAAAATCCAAGTAGCAACGGCGGAAGATTAACGAGAAGTACAAAAGAAAATGCAATTGCGCCAATCAACGCAAATAAAGCTAGCGCAATAATTTTATAACGTAACACGTTGGATAATATTCCTTGCAACGGACTTGCGATCGCGAGACCTATCCACATAAAAGAACATAAAAAAGCAGCATTCATTTGGCTGATGTGTTGGGTCTTCATTAAAAATGGGACGCCCCAGAGTGAAGCGAAGCTTGACATCGGTGCCCATAATAAACAAGCGTAGAGTGCGATGTACCATGTTTGTTGATGCGAAAGTATTTTTTTCAAAGGTTTTAAATAAGCATGCTGTGCACGAATATTTTTTTGATATTTTAAGGATGCCCAAATAATCAATGCGAGCAATAAACCGAGTAAAGATAAAAATTGTAACGAGTGTCGCCAGCCGATATGTGAAACTAATACACTAATCGGCATTTGTCCTGACATTGCACCGACTGCTGCAAGCATTTGGGTGATGCCAGTGATAGTTGCAAAATACTTGGATTCAAATAATTCTGCTGTGACAACGAGAACCGAGACAAATGCGAAAGCGGATCCGAAACCCATCAGCAAACGTGCCAGTGATCCTGTATAAATATTTTGAGCGAACGACAATAAAAATGTTCCGCTTACGCAAAATAGAAGGGCGATAGTAATAATCATGCGTGGATGAAATCGATCGAACAATAAGCCGGAAGGAATTTGCATGGCAGTGTAGGAATAAAAATAAATGCCAGACATGATACCAAGCCCAAATACGCTGATATGCAAATCATGGATTAAATCAGTGGCCATGACGCTAGGCGATACTTGGATTGCCATTTCAAAAATTAAAAAAAGCGAAACAATAGCATAAAGAAATAAATTTTTTTTCATGGCAATGCAACCCTTAATTGAGTTTGTTGATTAGTTGATTGACGATGGAAGAAAACACATCTTTATCACTGGCTTGCGTGCTTGCCATGATCATGGCGCCTTGCAATGTTGACAAAATCAAGTGTGCTTTTTCTGAATTTTTGTCAGGAAGAATTTGTGCGAGCCAAAGCACATTGTCGCTAAAAAATAATCGAACTTCGTTTTGCAATTTTTTCGGTAAGGTTCGAATATCTGTTGCTAATGATCCACACAAACAAATGCGATTATCGTTTAAAACTTCTTTGTATAAACGAGCGTAGTGTTTGATTTTATCAAGCCAGGGAATTTCGAGATTGTTAATCTCTGCGAGGAGCTTTAAAAAATGTTCGCGATACTGTCGAGTGACAGCAATTCCAATGTCTATTTTGGCTGGGAAATAATAATGAATGCTGGCTTTTTTGATTTTGACGAGTTTGGCCAGATCCGCATAACTAAATGCGTTGTAGCCGCGCGTTTGTATCATAAGTTGCGCGACTTCGAGTAATTTGTCTTTGGTAGTATTCATGCCGGCCATTCTACTAGTAGGTAGGTAAATGTCAACTATTTTTGTGATGCGACGTCAGGTATCATGCACGGCTGGAAATTTTATAAAAAAGGAGTGTTGTCATGTCAGTAAATCAAACATTACCCAAAACCGCACGCGTAGTTGTCATTGGCGGTGGCATTATTGGTTGTTCCGTTGCATATCATTTAGCAGAAATGGGTTGGCGAGATATCGTTTTGCTCGAGCGCGATCAAGTGACATCTGGAACAACGTGGCATGCAGCAGGTTTGATGGTGACTTTTGGATCGACATCCGAAACATCGACCGAAATGCGCAAATATTCGCAAAAATTATATCGTCGTTTAGAAACAGAAACCGGCCATGCAACCGGTTTTAATCCGGTTGGTTTTATCGAAGTCGCAGGTGATAAAGATCGGTTAGAAGAATATCGTCGCGTCGCTACATTTAATCGTTATTGTGGCGTGGATGTTCACGAAATTTCGCCAAAAGAAATTGCTGAACTTTTTCCAGTGGCACGTGTCGATGATTTATTAGCAGGTTTTTATGTCAAAGAAGATGGCAAGATAAATCCTGTGGATGTCACGATGGCGCTTTGCAAAGGCGCGCGTTTGAAAGGCGTACAAGTTTTTGAAAAAGTACCTGTGACTGCAGTTTTGCAAAAAAATAAAGTAGTAACTGGTGTTGCAACGTTGTATGGAAATATCGAAGCCGAGTATGTCGTCAATTGTACTGGCATGTGGGCGCGCCAATTTGGCGAAAAAACCGGCGTGAATATCCCAAATCAGGCGGCGGAACATTATTATATGATCACGGAAGAAATTAAAAATCTTCCTAAAAATATGCCTGTTTTAGAAGATCCTTCCTCTTATGGATATTTCCGCGAGGAAGTGGGTGGTTTGATGGTCGGACTGTTTGAACCGGTTTGTGCGCCGTGGAAAATTGACGGTATTCCAGCGGATTTTTCTTTCGGCGAAATTCAACCCGATTGGGATCGTATGTTACCTTTTCTCGAAAAAGCCATGCAGCGTGTTCCCGTTACATTAGATGTAGGTATCAAAAAATTTTTCTGTGGACCAGAAAGTTTCACACCGGATTTACATCCCATCGTCGGTGAAGCACCTGAGTTAAAAAATTATTTTGTGGCTGCCGGATTAAATTCAATTGGAATTTTGACAGGCGGTGGATTGGGTCGTGTGATGGCGCATTGGATTGTGAATGGCACACCGGATGTTGATATTACGGGAATGAATATTGATCGATTGCATGCATACCAATCCAATCCGGAATATCGTAAAACGCGTACTGTCGAATCACTCGGGATGGTTTATCGTTGTCACTATCCAACCATGTCACCACAAACAGCGCGCGGTGTGAAAAAATCACCGTTTCATGATCGTCTTGCAGCATGTGGTGCTTATTTTAAAGATGTGAGCGGTTGGGAAGGTGCTGACTGGTTTGCGCCAGAAGGTGTTTTGCCGCATGTGGAAAAATTAAGTTGGGGCAGAATGAATTGGTTTCCTTACTGGGAAGCAGAGCATCGCGCAGCGCGTGAAAAAGTGATAGTCATGGATATGTCCTTCATGTCGAAATTTTTGGTGCAAGGACGTGATGCAGGTCGTGTGTTAAATAAAATTTCTGCGAATCAAGTGGATGGCATGGTCGGTGTTATTACTTACACGCAATGGTTAAATCACGAGGGTAAACTAGAAGCGGATTTGACAGTCACTAAATTAAGTGAAGAAAAATTTTTAATTGTCGTGACAGACACCATGCATCGTCATGCAGAAACCTGGCTGAGGCGCAATATTCCAGATGGTGCACACGCATTTGTGACGGATATGACTTCGGCTTTCGGACAACTCAATTTGCAAGGCCCGAATTCGCGTGATTTATTGCAGATGTTAACCACTGAAAATTTATCCAATGAAACATTTCCTTTCCGCACAGCGCGTGAAATTGATATTGGATTTGCGCGTGTTTTGTGTATTCGCATTACTTATTTGGGTGAGTTGGGTTATGAACTTTATATTCCTGCTGAACAAGCAACGCATGTGTATGATCGTATTATTGCGGCAGGAAAAGATGCGCCGCAGTTAGGTTTGCAACATGCGGGTCTTAAAGCGTTGGCGAGTTTACGTTTAGAAAAAGGTTATCGTGATTATGGTCACGATATTGATAACACGGATGATCCTTATGAGTGTGGTTTAGGTTTTGCAGTTGATTTGAATAAACCAGATGATTTTATCGGTAAAGAGGCCGCAGTTAAGAAAAAAAATTCGGGTCCATACTTGCGGCGGTTGGTGCAGATATTGGTAAAAGATCCAGAGCCTTTGTTGTATCACGCGGAAGTCATTCGTCGTAATGGTAAAGCGATAGGTTATGTGCGAGCTGGCTCGTATGGATTTACGCTGGGTGGCGCTGTTGGGTTGGCGATGGTGGAAGCGGGTGAGCCGGTTGATGCAACTTACTTGGCAAGTGGTGAGTGGGAAGTTGAAATTAATGGGAAATGTTATCCGATTATTGTTTCGTTAAGGCCGTTATATGATCCGGAGATGGTGCGTATTAAGGCGATTGTGAAGGTGCCTGAAAAAACCGTGTCATCCTGAGAGCACTTCTTGCTCGAAGGATCTCCTGATATTTATCGGGAGGTCCTTCGCTGCGCTCAGGATGACACATAGGTACCTACTGATTCATTGATTTTTCAAGCTTTTTACCATTATCTTGCATATCTTTCCCAAATCCAGCAGCGGTATGTTCACACCCTGCTAAAAATCCAAAGCTTACTAAAACCAGGCTGACCAAAAGAGTTTTGATAGTCAATTTCATAAAATTTTCTCCGTAAATTTTAAATTGCTTTTGCATTATACCCCGGTTATTTCAGAAATATCGCATTTGTCATTTCTACTCACGGCAATTTTTGCTAAAATTTCCTTCCGCAAGCATTAACTACACCTCAAAGAGAGTATTTATGAATTTATCACAAGCAACCTATATCTGGATCGATGGCACCAGCCCGACCCAAACCTTGCGTTCGAAAGTTAAAATTGTACCGTTTAATCAAGCAGTCACATTAGCGGATTTCCCACAGTGGAGCTTTGATGGTTCATCCACCTGGCAGGCAGTAGGGCATGATTCTGACCTCATTTTGCAGCCAGTTTGTTTTGTCAAAGACCCTATTTTAGGTGAACCTAATTTCTTGGTCTTGTGCGAAGTATTGAATCCAGATGGCACGCCGCACCCAAGCAACAAGCGCGCTCACTTGGTACAAATCATGAAACAGTATGGTCACGTGCAAGATCCATGGATTGGTTTCGAGCAAGAATATACGCTGTTTAGCGGGCAACAACCGCTCGGTTGGCCTGAGCGTGGCTATCCCGCTCCACAAGGTCCTTTTTATTGTGGTGTTGGCGCGGATGAAGTTTTTGGCAGACATTTGGTGGAAGAACATGCGCAAGCGTGTTTGGATGCAGGATTAATGCTGTATGGAACCAATGCAGAAGTGATGCCGGGACAGTGGGAATTTCAAATCGGTTATCGTGGTGTTGAAAGCGAAAGCGCTGATCCAGTGACTGTGTCTGATCATTTATGGCTTGCGCGTTGGTTACTGTATCGTATCGGTGAAGAATATGACATTACCGCGCGATTACATCCAAAACCAGTGAAAGGCGATTGGAATGGCGCTGGAAAACATACTAATTTTTCCACGACAGCAATGCGAAATCCGAAAACCGGTATGGATGCTATCCATCAGGCAATCAAAGCATTGGAAGTACGCCACAATGAACACATTGCTGTGTACGGTCATGACTTGGAACAACGTTTAACAGGCAAACATGAAACAGCGCATATGTCGCAATTTATTTCCGGTGTCGGTAATCGTGGTGCTTCAATCCGAATTCCTCGACCGGTTGAATTGAAGGGTTATGGTTATATTGAAGATCGTCGCCCAGGCGCAAATGCAAATCCTTATGAAGTTGCTTCCGTTTTAGTAGAAACGATTTGTGGAACTGATGTAAAAAAAAACGCTAAAGTAGAAGTTTGTTCTTGATGTTTATAACCCCGGTCTATAATCAAGCCGGGGTTCTCTAACACAATCAACTAAGGATGGATGATTATGTTAAACGAAAAAAACGTGTTAGACGATTTTGTTTTTATTGATTTGACGCATACATTGTCGCCCGATGTGCCGCACTGGGGCGTTGATGTTGGATTTAAATATAATGCACGCTTGATTCAAAATGCAGAAGCGCCTGGCAAAATAAAATTTCGCGTACAGCGTCTCGAGATGTCAGCAGGCATTGGCACTCACATGGATGCGCCTTCGCATTGTTATGAGCATGCAGCTTCAATTAGTGATATTCCACTTAATGCATTAATCACCGTGTGTCGAGTGATTGATGTTTCTGATCATGTACATGATGACTATAGTGTGACAGCAGATGATATTCATTCATTTGAAAAAAAATATGGAACGATACCGAGTGGCGCTTTCGTCATTATTTATACGGGTTGGGCGGAACGCTGGGAACAACCAGGAAAATATCGCAACGAAAAAATTTTTCCGAACATTTCAATTGAGGCGGCAAAAATATTACTTTCCAGAAATATTGTTGGAATAGGAATTGATACGCTTTCTCCCGATGCATTTGGCTCGGATTTTCCAGTGCATGAATTAATGTTAAGCGCGGGAAAATACATCATAGAAAATGTGGCGAATGCAAAACAATTAAATCCAGGGGATTCTTATATATTTGCTTTGCCTATGAAAATTAAAGATGGTACGGAAGCGCCGGTTAGATTAGTTGCTATGTGTAGGAAAAAATTATAAAAACGGGCACGGGCACGCACGCGGGCACGGGCACGAAAAATCAGTGAATTTGCTAATATCATGCTAAATCAATAAGTTGCTGCGTTCATAAAAAAAATTCAATTTTATTCTATACTTATATTATCCAGTTCAAAGAGGTGCTCAGCATGAGTGGAGCTCGTGAACCAGATAAAGAGATGAAAGAAAAAGGCGCTGACCTTTTTCGTCGTAATGCGGAATCCTTTCTCGAAGAAATTGATAATGATTTTTTTAAACGCGACGGCGGCGTTAATGCGCCATTGTCTCAGTTTTTTGGCAGTACAATCGAGAGGCAAGTTCCCGCGCAGCAGGATCCAGAGATAAGAACAGGTGTCCCGAAAATTGTGTCTTTGGCGCATGAAGAAATTGTGCGCGTTATAACATCAGGAGATAGCTCAGAATATTTGAAATGCATAGCGAGACTTGATGCATTATTCAGTCATTTTTTAAAAGAACCAGAAAAATTATCTGACGACGAAAAAAGATATTACAAATTGGTACTTCGCAAGCTCAATAAGTTTAGAGATAAAAATATTGTTACTCTGCAGAAAGCAGAAGAATATGAGATTGCATCAGAAGAAATGAATTTTGAATTGCTCGTGAGTGGCGATAATCAGTTGGGAAAAAAGTATTTAGAATATAAGCAACAAATCAGCAACCAAGAAATAAGCCTAAAAAGATTGCGTGATTTTATTGAGGAAATAAAACCACACATACCAGAAAATGTTTATGTCATGTTAGGTAAGACCGTAGATGCAGTGCTTCTGACATATCACGAGGAAGATCTCAGTAAATATAAAAAACATCTTGAAGAAATTTTTGCGAAGTATTGTCCGCCGTCTGCATTAGCCAATCAAAAAAGCTTAACTGACACATTTTTCCGAGATCATCAAATAATCATGAAAGGAATTAGTAAACAATGGAAAGAATTTTATGCGCGAACATTATTATCAGTTGTTGCTACAGTCGCAGCGCCCGTGATAGGACAAAGTGTTGAAGAGATTGCGGTTAAAGGCGCGGTGGCGTTAACTGGAGCGGGAGTTTCGGCAGGTGGACAGTCAACTTCAATATCTGATGCTAAAGGTGGACATATCCGCGTTGTTACACCGAAAATGACAACGAAGGATGCCATGGATAAAGCATGGGCGAATAAAGGGACTGCAGCAAAAGTCGTTACGAAACTCGTAGTCAGTTTGGCATTTCCACCCGCGGCGGCCGTGTTGGGCGGAATTGATTTGGTTTATTCAATAAAAAGTATGCCGGGTAAGATCTTAAACGAACATACTATTCTCAGTGCAAGAGAGGAAGCATCGAAACGCTTACTCGTCGCGCATGATCAGGAATATGCTGCTTTTATCGCATCTGAAGCAAAAGTCGAGAGCAGTGCATCGGCTGCTCTATCAGCAGGGCGGATGTTCCAGGCGCCGCCTGTCAACCAGAGCGTGGATTCAAGTCCAGTTTCTCCTCCTTCCCCAGTGACTAATCAAAAAAAACCAAGGTAAATTTTTTTATAATATGGCGCTTTTGCAACGGCTGTAGCAGAATACCGTATCGTAAAATTTCACTGGAGAATTAAACATGCTTTCGCAACGGACTGAAGAAATGATTTTTGAACGAGCACGAACATTAGCAATTGAAGCCGTAGATTTATATTTGCATGAAGATGTATATAAGCGCCAACCAGGATTAAATCGCGCAACCAATCTTAAAGCATATTTAATGACGGAAATGAATCATGAAAATTTATTAGCATTATTTTTTGCAGTTTTTGGTGTGACTACGTTAAGAAAAGATGCGGGTTTTTTTCAGACAATTCGAAACGCTATTGATATTGTCCCAGGCCGTTCTTCAAAATTAGCGAGTTTCATTGCGAGTAAATGGATTAATGGCGATATTATCTATTCAACATTGGGTGGTTTACCAAGAAAGGTGACGTCGACTGTGTTTAGTCGAGAAGTGCTTGATATGGCAACCCATGAGGGAGATAACTATAAGAATATCCCGATGCAATATTCAGGATATAGACAATTTGAAAAAACAAAAGGGGCGCGCTTTATATTAGAAACTGTTTTGAATAGCCCAGAGTTTCAGATGTCTAAAGATAATATTATTAAAGCAGCTGAGAAATTGGATGCATATTTGCAACTGGGCGCTGCGCATTTTACGCTTGATCCTAATCTGTTGCCTTGTTCTGGGGCAGAATCACAGCAAATTCAGCGTAAGCCATCATAAGGATAAACCAGGATGCCATCCCAAAAAAAACCTTCATTAGTGGGCGGAATTCTACTCGTCATAGGTAACGTCATTGGCGCTGGGATTCTTGCCTTACCTATCGCGATTGCACAATTAGGCTTGCCTATCGCTGTATTGATACTGTTTTTCTTTTGGTTGCTCATGATGTTAGGCGCTTATTATTTTTTAGAAGCGAATTTGGCTTTGCCAGCAGGCACCAACTTAATTTCAATGTCACGTGCCGCTTTAGGTAAAACAGGTGTGATAATTGCCTGGATTTGTAATCTCATCGTCATGTATTCATTGATTGCAGCCTATCTTTCAGGCGGTGGTGATTTAGTTAAAATTAATTTTCATTATCTAGGCATCACATTACCTGCATGGGCGGCATCTGTTATATTTTTATTGATATTTGGTTTTATTATTTCGCGCGGTATTCATATTGCCGATAAAACCAATCGCGTGTTAATGATATTAAAAGCAGTTATCTTTTTTTCTGTCGTTTTTGGACTGGTTTTTCATTTTGATGTAGCGACTATTTCACTTATTCCACAAAATAATATTTCGGCTTCTTTGCTTATTGTTGTGGTTACATCGTTCGGGTTTGCAACACTGATTCCGAGTTTACGTAGTTATTATCAAACGGATATCAAAAAAATTAAAAAAATTATTTTTTTTGGTACTTTTATTCCCTTTCTTTGCTACGTACTTTGGGCAACGGTGATTTTTGCGGTGGTGCCTTATTCAGGTGATTATGGTTTAGAGCATATGTCGCAATCCGCGCATCCGGTATCTGAATTACAATCTGCGTTGAGTCAAGCGTTACACATCGGATGGATCACGCAGGCAACCAATATTTTTAGTTCGATTTGTATCATTACTTCTTTTTTAGCAAACTCAATCAGTCTCACTGATTTTATTGCGGATGGTTTGGGAAAGAAAAAAAATTGGTTAGTGTATTTTATCGCATACATTCCTGCTATTTTAGCGGTTATTTTTTATCAGAAAGCATTTTTGCTAGGTTTATCTATCGCAGGTACAGTGGCTATTCTGCAAATCTTGATTTTACCTGGTTTGATCGTTTGGTTTTTGCGTTACAGTAATAAACAAAAATCCTTGCCCTATTCGGTGTTTGGTGGAAAATTATTGCTGGCATTGTTAATTTTGGTAAGCGTTGTTCTCTTTATTTTAACTATTGTAGGTTAATCACAATGAAACACACATTGGATGAAGCAAGAAATTTAGATGCACATGATCCATTTCCATGTTTGAAAAATTTATTTGATATGCCACGTGATGAAAAAGGTCGCGAAGCAATTTATTTGAATGGAAATTCGTTGGGACCAAAACCAAAAACGATTGATCAAGCATTACAGAAAGAATGTGAAGCCTGGGGAAAACTCGGTGTTCGAGGTCATTTTGATAAAGAAAATCCCTGGGTTTTAACTAACGAACGCGTGACAAATTCGTTGGTGCGTTTAGTGGGCGCAAAATTAGATGAGGTCGTGGCGGTAGGAACGTTAACTGGAAATTTACATTTTCTGTTTACTTCATTTTATCGTCCTACGCCAACACGTTATAAAATAATTCGTTTGCAGGGATTTCCTTCTGATACGTATGCAATTACTTCTCAAGTCAAACAACGTCTGGAAACGTTGCACGCTTTTCAAGATAACCTGCCATACAAAATAGAAGATGCAATTATCGAAATTAAACCGAATGCGTCTGGTTATATTGATCTCGCGACATTTGAAAAAGTACTGGATCAACATGGTGAAAGCACAGCGATTGTTTGGATTGAAGCCGTGCATTATTTAACGGGACAATTTTTTGATATTCCTGCTCTTGCAAAGCTCGCGCATAGCAAAGGCTGTCAATTTGGTTTAGACCTTGCGCATGCGATTGGTAATATTCCATTGTCATTGCATGACTGGGATGTTGATTTTGCCGTGTGGTGTAGTTATAAATATTTATCAGCAGGACCTGGTGCGATTGCTGGGCTTTATGTGCATGAGAAATATCTGAATGATCCATCGCTCACGCGTTTTGCTGGATGGTGGGGACATAATAAAAAAACGCGTTTCCAAATGAATGATATTTTTGATCCAATTCCTTCTGCGGAAGCTTGGCAAGTGAGTAATCCGAGTGTGTTTTTGTCAACAACATTGAAACAGGCATTAGATGTTTTTGATCAAGTTGATTTGCATGCACTCAGGGAAAAAAATATCAGATTGGGCGCTTATTTAGAAAATTTAATTCGGGATGAATTGGGTGAGACGATTGAAATTATCACACCCAAAAATCCTGTTGAAAGAGGTTGCCAGCTTTCACTTCGGTTTAAATCGGCAGATGAAAACACCAATATGGCGGAAATATTATTTCAGCAAGGCATTATCTGTGATGCACGCAAAGATCTCGTGCGCGTCGCGCCGATGGGGCTTTATACGCAGTTTGTTGATGTGTTTAATTTTGTTGAGAAATTGAAATTGATTCTTGTCAAATAAAGAAGTGTCATCCTGAACGAAGTGAAGGACCTCCATATTAGAACGCGGAGATCCTTCACTTCGTTCAGGATGACACAGCTTCAATCATTTCCCACCATAACCTCGCGGCACACCAAGCCCTGTCGTAAAGTCATATCCTTGCAAAGCAGGATAACCATTATTCCCATACACAATGTCCGTCCAATAAGAATGGTAGTTTTTTATCGCAGCATTATAAATCATCGTTAATTCTTGAGTCGTTGAAGTTGCTCCAGAATGTGCGGAATTAATAATGCCTGCTAATGCAGGTGATGCAAGACTCGTTCCACCGGTTTTTACCCAGGCTCCTCGAGTGGAAGCGCAAAGTGAAGAACTCACGGTTTGGCAGGGTGGATGAGTGCCACCACAACAGTTGTTATTGGGCGCAAGCTGACAACAAAATACATCGATTCCTTGTGCTGCAAACGAAAAATCCGGTGTGCCGCGATGACTGCCTACAATTTTTTGCACGCTATTTTGATACGCGGGTCGTGGTTCATAAACACTTGGGCCACCTGAGCCGCCGGTTTTACCATCATGTGGTGCGGGCTTTCATGCCAGGCAACTTGATCGATATAATTTCCTGCCGCAGTGCGTTGAATACTTGTGCCACCAGCAGCTATGACATAAGGCGATGCAGCGGGGTAGCGAGCAGGTGCAGAAAAATCGCCGTTACTCATAATATAAATAATGCCAGGCGTCTGAAAATATCTGTCATAAGCGGTTTCTCCTGCCCACTCAGTAAAAGAGTGACTATACGAAATAATTCCGCCGTTATTATTATTTTGTAACAGATAAGTCGCGCACTGAATGCCGTTAATTAAACTGGAGATATCAGGATTATTTGGATTTTTATCATCACCCCAGCCTTGGGTTTCTACCATATAAATACTGGAGTACGGTGCCATCGCATGCGCCCACTCAATATCTAATTCAGGTTCAACATCCGTCGCTGGTTTAATATTAAATGTAGAAGCGGTATTATTTGCGACGACGCAAGGAGCTGCGGGATTGAACGGATAACTGACATAATACTGCTGAAAACAAGGTGTTGTGATGCCGTTGCACTGCGGTAGAACTTTTAATCCTGTGAATTGACTGGAGAATTGAGTCAATTCGGTCAGCGCATTTGGATCATCCTGTCCATCGATAATCGCAATTGCACCCGAACCCGTAGTTGGAACCGCGCGGGTACTACTGATCGGACAACCGGGAACATAAGGGGTTAATCCATAAATACAGGCCAGTGAAGCAGGCGTTTCTCCATCGGCTATCGGCACCAGTGCGCCATAAGCCAGTGGCATTGGTAAAAAAATAAGAAATAAAAGCGTGCGTAATAGTCGCTTTGAAAAATAGCTCATGTGATCTCCATCTCAATGTGAAAAAAATTCCTGACCCTATGCTACAATAATAATTTACTAAAATAAGCATAAAAAATGAATTTATACCGCGACGCATTTTTAAATATCAAAAAATTTCCCGCACGATTTTGGGTCGTGATCGTGGCTACGTTGATCAATCAAATTGGTAATATGGCATTTGTTTTTCTGGTGTTATATGCAACCGAACATTTAGGATTAACCGTGTCACAAGGCGCCCTTCTTTTTGCAATGGTGAGCGCCAGCATGTTCTTAAGCGGGATATTAACCGGAAATCTGATTGATTATGTTGGCGCTGCCCGCGTGATGATTGGCGCAATTTTTATGAATGGGATAGTTTTATTTTTTATACCCATGATACGAAATTATCATCTATTGATTTTGTTGTGTCTCGCGTGGGGAACTTTCTACGGTTTGTTTCGTCCGGCTTCGCAAACCTTAGTCAGTTACATGACAGTAGAGGGTTTGCATAAAATTACTTTTTCTGTGTATCGACTGGTGTTGAATTTAGGAATGAGTATTGGCCCGGCGATGGGTGGTTATCTTGCGGCGCATTATTTTCCGGCGATTTTTATTTCGAATGGTGTCGCAAATATTTTAGCAGGAATTATTTTAGTGGTTGGTTTGTCAGGTTCAGTCTGGTTAACGCATCGTCCGGCCTCTTTGCAAAAGAAAGTGTTTACGATCAAATGGATAAAACACGATTCGCTCTTGCGCTGGTTTTTGATTGGGATGATTCCGGTCACAATGGTTTTTTATCAGCATGAAGCAACACTGCCGGTTTTTTTGAAACAGGATCTACATTTTCCAGTGAGCTTTTATGGCTGGTTATTTACGATTAACACATTGATGATTGTTTTTTTAGAACTTATTTTAAATGTGGCAATGCTGAATTGGCCTTACCGAATTAACTTTATGCTGGGCGCAACATTTATTACAGTCGGATTTGCTGGCATGTATGCTGCAACAACGATGAGCCACATTATTATTCTTACCATGATCTGGACCATCGGCGAAATGATTATCTATCCTTCTGCCAGCAGTTATATTGCTGAAATTGCACCGGAAGGACGCAGAGGAAGTTACATGTCATTGTTTAGTGCAACGTCTAATTTAGGCATGTTTATCGGGCCATGGGCGGGTGCGATGGTGATGGAGCATTTGGGCAGTTCGCTGTTATGGATTGTCTGTGGAATTTGGGGTGTGATGTCAATTATAGTGTTTAGCTATTTAGTAGAGCCAAGCGCACGGAAAAATATTTTATGAAAACACTGCTCAGGGAAAATAAAGCACTCTTAATTTTTCTGTTATTGAGTGTTGGTTTCTTGATATTGCAGTGTTATTTAAATTTTCATGAAATGATTACGCCAGATCAATTCTGGTTAGTGAATTCGTTTTATCATAAATATCGTACGCTGATTCCCTATCGCGATTTCATGCCTTATAAATCTGTCCTGGGAAATTATTTGTTAATGATTCCCCTGTTTTTTATTCACGATCCTTTTTACCTATTTGTTTATATCAAGAATCTGGTTTCTGTTTATAATGCCATTTTTTTATTGATTTGTTCATTGTGGTTGACGCGATTTTATTCCTTTAATGCAGTATTTATCAGTGTGTTGCTTCTCGTTTCAGCAACGTTTTTTTTAACCGTTTCCAATGATATACGGGTTGATATTCTGGCATATTGGCTTTGTTTGATATCCGCATTTTTATTGCTGGAAAATAAATTTGTTAAGGCGGGGCTGGTTTTAGGCATAGCGTTTTGTATTTCTCAGAAAGCACTTTGGTATGTTTGTGCGAGTGATGTAGCTTTGTTGGCAGTGTGGTTTTTTTCGTCGAGAAAATCCAGCACGGTGCGTGATGTTTTTGTGTTTAATGTTGTTATTGTCAGTGTTATTGCAATTTATATCGGTTTTTGGGCGTTATTTTCAAATAGTCACACAGTGTTGACTTCGCTTTTTTATGATGCGCGACTAGTTTATAACATGAATGTCTATGCATCATCTAATTTGATGATGTTAGGCGCAATTTTAAAAGAAGATAATTTATATTTAACGCTTTGGATTTTGTCTTTTGTCAGTATTTTTATTGTGGCTAATCCGTTGGAGCAGAAGAAGCGCATATTTGTCTTAACATATGCGAGTACGATTTTATTATTATTAGTAGTTTATAAACAGCCTTTCGGTTATTTTACGGTTGCTTTGATTCCCGCATTATTTTTATTGTATGCAGATTTTTTTCAATGGTTGGCGGATCTTTCAAAATATCCACTTCAGTTTTATATTAATTTTCGTGCGTGGATACTGTTATTGTTAATTTGTACGTTGCTCTATCTATTTTTGCTAATCGTTTTTCCTTATTTTCCTTATGCGTATTGGCTGGTTCTGAGTTTACCTTTGTTGTTAGGGCTTTATGTTTTTACTATCAAAAACAATACTGCTTCTGCATGGCGAGTGCTGGCTTGTTTGTATTTTTTTATTTTCTGCGGGATTGTTTTGTCAGCACGCGACATGCTGCCATTCCCGCCAAAAAATGGTTATCGTTATGATCGTGAATTAATTAATTTGGTACACGGTCTTGTGCAAGATGGCAGTACTTATGTGGCAGGAATTGATTTGCTTTATGATAAAAAACAATTGATTTCAGGTAACAGTTTTTTAGAACAAAATATTCTTTATCTCACTCAGCCTAATGAAGAATTAAAGAAAACGCTGCTACCATCGCTTGATTTGGATCCGACGATTACTGTAGATAAGATAATTAAACGTATTCAAGCCGAACCTGTTAAATTGTTTGTGCATACGAAGTTTATCGATAGAGTGCCTGGTTTGTTGGCGTATCTAAAGGCTCATTATGAGTATATGTGGGGCGGTGTTTATATTTATTCTCCGCAGATTGCCGCAGGTAAACAACTTGTCACGCTTAAATTTACGGGTCGTTATCAAATAGAAAGTGAATTACCCGTTATGATAAATAATAACTCTGTTGCTCCGCGCGCAATGATTTTACTTAAGCAAAAATATTTTCAATCAGTTGCGAAATCTTCCTATCGAATGAAATTAATTCCAGATAAATTGCCAAAACTTTCTCGCCAATTTAATTCTGATTTGCCTGCGCGTTTGATGTGTGAATGTAAATATTTTTATATAAAGGGGAAAAGATTTTGTCTCTATATTTCTTGAGAAGGTACCAAAATGCCTAAACCACTGGTTCTGATTACAGGCGCAAGCTCAGGGATTGGTGCTGCAATGGCTAAAGTATTTTCCAATGCAGGTTATTGTTTAGGATTGTTAGCGCGAAATCTGGAGGCGATGGAAAAATTGAATCTTCCAGATGTGCATTGCATTTCAGTTGATGTAACTGATTTTTCTTCTTTAAAAAAAGCAATTCAGCAATGTGAAGAAAAGTTTGGTGCTGTCGACTGCTTGATAAATAACGCAGGTTTTGCAAAAGGCGGAGAATTTACTGAAATAGCGCATGCAGATCATTTCAATACGGTTAATATAAATTTACTTGGTGTGATCAACGGAATTGAAATTGTTTTACCTGGGATGAGAAAAAGAAAAACGGGAACTATTATTAATATTAGTTCTGTCGCAGATCGCAATTCAAGACCACAGATTGCGACGTATGCTGCAACCAAAGCCGCGATTAAAAGTTTGAGCGAATCACTACGTATGGATAATGCAAAATACGGTATTCGTATTTGCAATCTTGCACCAGCAAAGATTTTGACGCCGATGTTGATGGCAGCTAATTTAACGGATAATCAAGTCATTCCAGCAGAGGATTTAGCAAAAGCAGCATTGTGGATGTATCAACAACCACAGACAATTTGCGTGCGTGATTTGGTTTTTGCGCCGACTTATTATGAGCCTTGAAATTGTGTTAGCACGTCATCCCGCAAAAGGAGAAAAGGGGTCAAGTGCCATCATCGAACAAGCTGTATAAAAATGGCACATTTTGGGTGTTTGGGCGTGGCCCCCTTTTGGGGTTTTTTTTTTTAAGCCCCAGACAAAAAGCACGCGGAACCACAAGTG
>CAZAXX010000002.1:2404-44675 GCA_964489265.1 uncultured Coxiellaceae bacterium | reverse complement strand
TAAAAATGCAACTTGTTCGATGATGGCACTTGACCCCTTTTGCGCTTATTTTTTATAACGCCCCATCAACTCAGCACTCGCAACAACATGTCCCTTCATCGCATTTTCTAACGTCTCTTTATCAACACCACTCGGCAAATCCAACAAAACATCTAACGCATATAATTTAAAATAATATCGATGCTCGCCATTGGGCGGACAAGGGCCGCCATAAGATAAATTTCCCCAACTATTTTTACCGTAGGAAATTCCATCCGAAAGCGTCGTGATATTTTCAGGTAACTCTAATTTATTTTTAGGAATATTAAATAAGATCCAATGATCCCAAGCGCCATTCGGTGCATCTGGATCATCCATGATTAATACAAACGAAATGGTTTTAGCAGGACTATTTTTCCATTGTAAAGGAGGAGAGATGTTTTCTCCTTGGCAAGAATATTTTTTTGGGATGCTGTCGTTATGTTTAAAGGCGGGGCTGAGTAATTCCATCGTGTTTCCTTGTGCTAACGCATAGCAAGCAAGAGTCATACAAAAGGAAAAAACAAGAATGCTAATTTTTTTTAACATTGAAATTCCTTTTTCTTAAAAAGATCCGTCGTCTCGTAAAATTATCTACGAGACGACATTAACAGTAAATCTTATCTTAAAACATTATAATATCCACCGCGTCCATGATTCATACTGTTGCAATATCCACTGTTGCAATATCCACCGCCACAATATCTACTGCCGCAATATCCATCTACTGAATTACAATGGACCCATTTATAAGTACTTCTGTACCATACTCCATGATCTTTTACCCAACATACTTCGCGGGCAGGATAATGATATCCATACATCCAGAAGGAAGGCACAGTTTCGCAACGAACCACTTTATGATAACAATGTCTATGGCAACAACTCGTATAACAAGAGCCCTTATGATGATGACAGCGAGCTTCTGCAGAGCCTGATACAGTAACCATCCCTAGTCCAACAACAGCAGCTGCCAATAACGTAGATAATTTGTTTTTCATAACACTTTCTCCTCGTTTTTTGTTTGTTCGGGGTAGGTATTAATCTCTACACTCTTCATATTATACTCCCATTTTTGAACAGGGCTTTTTATCTCGGGAGCAATAAAAAAATCCATGTAATTAATGGGTTAAGTTGATCGATGAAGGAAGAAGATCTTTAAGTGTTCAGGTAAAAAGTCTACACATATTGGTCTCAAAAAATACACTATAAGGTTGGTATTGGACCGAATAACATCAAAGCCGCAAACGGTGGAGCATATGCAACTTAGGCAGTCTTTTTGTGATCAGCTAGCAAAGGCTCCTTCTGCTAACTCTAATTCTTCAACTCACACCCCATAGCTGTTATCCTATTGATTTTACAAAACTCATAAGGAAAATTGAATGCAAAAAAGACAATTAGGTAATACGGATTTAAATGCTTTGGCAATCGGATTAGGCTGCATGGGAATGTCAGAATTCTATGGTGCGACGAATGAGCAAGAATCACTGGCTACTTTGCAGCGTGCTATCGAGCTTGGGATCAATTTTTTTGATACGGCCGATATTTATGGTCTTGGGGAAAATGAAGTTCTGTTGGGAAAAGCCTTAAAAAATGTTCGTGAAAAAATTATTTTGGCAACTAAGTTTGGCATCATCCGCAATCCAACGGGTCCACGCTTAGGTGCTATCGATGGAACGCCTGCTTATGTTAAATCGGCTTGTGATGCGAGCTTAAAACGTTTAGGCACCGATGTGATTGATCTTTATTATTTGCACCGTGTTGATAAAAGCACGCCGATTGAAGAAACGGTTGGCGCAATGGCGGATTTAGTTAAGGAAGGTAAGGTGCGTTATATCGGACTGTCAGAGGTGAATGCGCAAACATTACAGCGCGCGCATAACATCCATCCGATTACGGCAGTACAGTCTGAATATTCGTTATGGGTCAGACAGCCGGAAGATGAAATTATTCCGTTATGTGAAAAATTAAATATTTCTTTTGTTCCGTATAGTCCCTTGGGACGTGGTTTTTTGACGCATACGATTACGTCAGCTGCGACATTGGATAAAACTGATTTTCGTACCATTCTGCCGCGTTTTTCGGGAGAAAATGCAGAGAAAAATAAATTGCTGGTTGATGAGCTTGCCAAGATTGCAGCTGAAAAAAACTGTACGCCTGCACAATTGTCGCTTGCTTGGGTGTTAGCAAAATCACCCAGAATTATTCCGATTCCTGGTACGAAAAAAATAAAATATTTAGAAGAAAATACAGCTGCAATTAATATCAATTTGACGCAAGAAGATGTTGCGCGATTGGATACGCTGTTTAGACCGGAAGCGATTGCAGGGAATCGGTATACGGAAGATGGGATGCAGCTTGTGAATAGTTAGTTTTTGTCGTCCTTAACGAAGTGAAGGATCTTCTTAGGATATGGAGATCCTTCGAGTAAAATGCGCTCTTAGGATGACACCTCTCAGGATGAGGGAGAAGTCGAATGGCAGAAACACGGAACGTTGTTGCATTTAAAGTTTCATTGCAAACAAAAGAATCCGATAATAAACCCACTATATCAGTGCGTCAGGCATTGTTTATTTTGATAGATAAATATCAAAAAAATAAAGCTATTGCTGATGAATTAGCTGAATTAATTTTTTTCGGTTCCCAACAACATGGCAGAATAAATTATTTTTTAACAACACCTCCCTACAGCGATGCTTTAAAAAAATTTACTGTATCGAAGGATGCAGTCGTCACTAATAACGATGCGACGGGTCGTTATTTTGAATCTCAATATGCTTTTGAGTTACTCAAAGCGAATCCAGCTGCGCAGTTAGATCTAAACGATTTACAACAGCATTATGATTATTTGGCTGAGCAATTTTCTCCGGAAGCGATGGCAGTTATTGAAAACGTATTTCAAGGTGCATGTCATATAGAAAAAATAAATGGAGTTGATAGGCCAACAACTTTATCAGGTGCTCTGGAATATGCGGATTTGGTAAAAAAACTTAAATCGGAAGAATTTTTTCAATTTGTTCGGGAAGATCGCGATAAATATCTTCTCATTGCAAAATGTGCTTATTTAACGGTTTCAATTACTAATTACATTGATTTACCATTAAATCTTTATACGGAAGGATTTTTTAATTCAGCGAATCGGGGAAAGATAGATAAAGATCATCGATGGCATCAAATGCTTACTGCTTCTGATGAATCGAAACGAGAATTTGTCGGCCAAAATTCGGTATTGCCGCATTCATTAGGTATTATGCGAAGCATAGATCCATTACCAAGAGATGATGAGTTATATGTTGACATGCCAATTATAACAACAAATTCTCAATCACATTATCAAAGTCCTTATCTTGTTCCTTTCATTAGAGCGTGTGATCGATGTGATTTTTCACCAACAGCAAGTTGGTCTGTTGATAATTTCAGTTATCTTGTTCATTCATTTAGTAATTCAATTTCTGGCACCATGTTATTGTATTTCAGGACGTTCAAACATCTAGACAATCAAGGCAAATTTTTATTTAGAGATACTGATAAGTTAAGGAATTTTATTAAATCATTTGTGCCATTGCTTTTACATGCTTTAGGTGGACATTCATTTCATGAATTTTTATATCCGCTTATATTGCCTAAAATTATAGACAACTTTCCATTCGTAAAAGATTTTCATCAGCAATTAAATTTAAAAGCACTTTTTTTCGATAAAAGAAATCCAGCTTTTTTAGAAGCGATAAAGAAAACCATTATTTATAATAATAATTTATTGAATAAGATTTTGTTGAATCATCAAATTAAACTGATGCGAGGAATTAATTTATTTAAAAGGAAATATCAAGCTAATTTAGCTTCTGAAGATTTAGTTCAAGAAACTCGGTTTATTAATAGATTGTAGTTGAGTTGTTTTACTGGATCCCGCGCCCATTCGATAAACTCAAGGTCGCGGAACGTAGGTGGTATCGCAAATTATTTTTTTGATTTTTGACAAATCCCATCAGCCATATAACCAATAGTGCCCGCATAATAAATAGAATTATTATACGTTAGCAATGTCTTGAAATTATTAAACACTAAAAAAGTCGGGCCGCCATCGGGCTCTACAATTGCAGCAGATAAATTTTGATAGGGTAATGGTGCACCTGAAGCAGTGCGCACACCTAATTTATTCCATTGTTTTACGAGACGTTCATGATTTTTGTCAATCAAGTGGCGATTAAAATGATCGGGTAATTTGACTGTGATCGCCCAAGGTTGATTCATGCGCCAACCATTTTTTGCAAGGTAGTTTGCGATCGACGCAAACACATCAGGATAACTCGTCCAAATATCTTTGCGGCCATCTTTGTCATAATCGACTGCATATTTAAACCAACTGGATGGCAAAAATTGCGGTTGTCCAGAAGCGCCTGCCCATTCACCTTTAAATTTTTTCAAACTGATTTGTTTGGTCTGCACGATTTGTAAAGCTAATAATAATTCTTCGCGGAAATGTTCGCTGCGGCGCGAATCAAATGCCAACGTTGCTAATGATTTGATGACAGGAAAATTTCCGGTAAAGTGACCATAACTCGATTCCATTCCCCACAGGGCGACAATAAAACAAGGATCAACAGCAAAATCTCTGCCAATATTTTCGAGTAATTTATGATGGAGTTGAAATTCTTTGCGCCCCAGCATAATTTTATATTTGCCGCCGCGCGTGTCGCGATATTCTGAAAAGGTGATGCGATGTTCAGGTTGTGTATGATCAAGTCGAAGCACATGATGATCAGGTGCTGGGATGGTATCAAAAATGCTATCGAAGAGAGCCGAATCAATTCCTTGTGCGACAGCTTCTTCTTTTAATTGCGCCACCCATTGCCGCCAGCTCGGTTTTCCAGCCATAGCCTCAGTTGCTAAAAACACAAGTAGTAGGCTTAACAAAAATGATATTAATCGTTGCATGCTGTTTTCCCTTTCAATCTAACTTGCTTTTTTGGCTGCTTTATATATTCTAGCCGGTTTATAATAACGAGGGTTATATCATGAAAAACATTTTTTTGGCTGGATTAGTTAGTTTGGGTTGCGCTTTGGGCTCAACGCAAGCGCTTGCGGGAATGAATATTACCAATAATCTTCCTGTTTCGATCACACTAGAAAGTACAGATGGCGATAGTCAGGTAACTTCACTTTTTCCTTCCATGCTTTCACAACAAGGCACTGTTTTTATTGACATCCCTTCCACCCAAGCTACAGTCAACGATGAAATTATTTATAAATATGTCTTAAACAATTCAGTCGGTTTTTGCACTATCAAACTGCAAACCGCGCCGGTTGGTTGGGCTGTTTTATCAAATAGTTGCACAGGCGCAGCTAAAATAGTCGTGCATCCTTATGACATGATGAGCGGCACACCGGCAACACTTGAAATTACGCAATAAATAGCCATAGAACATCATGAATTTACTCATAATTTTTAACTCTTGAAATCCTGAATTGGGTATATACTATAAGGGTGGAATGGAAAAATTTATGGAGGGATTATTTATGATGGGCAAATGTGAAGATGGTGGAGGATCCAAAAAACTCTGTCCTGTGTCATTTGGATTGGCAGTTGGTTTAGTGAGTTTTTTCGCTGTGCTAATCTGGTCATTATGGACAATAAGCTATGGGATGCCACCCATGATGGAAGCGTTGCATATGCCAACCCCAACAATAGGTGGTGGTTTTGTGCATGCGTTATTAGCTTTATTTAAGGGGTTTATTTTTGGTTTCTTTGTCGCGCTGTTTTATGATTTATTTGCTTGCTGTTTTGCAAGAAAATGCGGCGATAAATCTGGATCTTCATCAAATAAAAAATAGAATAAAAAAAACCTAACGTCCCGCGACTTGTTCGCGGGAGGTGGGTGTGAATTTTGTAATCTAAAAGATGCTCGAGGTGAAAGTATGCTTCATCGAAGAGAATTTAAGAACATAGAGGTCGCATTCGTTGGTCATGGGGAAATTGATTCGGATCTAGAGCCTTTTACGTTGCCTAATAACTGTTGTCTTATTACCTACTCGCCTGATAACTACACCTTATCAAATTCAGCTATTGAATTAATTGCTAGTGAACGCAGTGCTGCTGAGTTTAAAAGTATTGAAGATGTGAGAACATTTGTGGAAAAAGTTAAGTGTAAATTAAGTAATGCCGAAGTAAAAATGTCCCCGCCTAACTCAGTCGTTTTATCTCATACACTACATCAATTAAGCGGTCGTAGCGCACTGGGTAATGAGGAACAAAGAAAACAATACAAAGAGAGCATTCGTCTTTTGATGTCAAAAAAAGTTTATATACAGGATGCTCAATCATCTATATTCAAATATAACAGTAATGCTAGAGAAAATATGATAGATCCTAATGCATCATCAATATCTCTTGAAAATGCGATCAAACCACGGGTAGCTGAGGCTGCTGATCACGATCAATTTGTGATTATCCACTGGCTTTGCTGTCGGCGAGATATGAAATATGAAAAAGAAGTTGAAATAACGCGGTACGAAGAATTGTCACGTACACCTCGATCTACTCCTAACCCTAGGTTTCGGCCTTACTAAACATTATAACAAAATAATTTTGTACTAATTCAGGTATGATAGTCTAAAAGACAAGGAGTTTTGTATGAAAACGCATAAATTCATTCAAAGTTTATTTATCATATGCATAGCATTTTTTTTATGTGGCTGCCCGCCAACTGAAACTCACGAAGAAACTACAACGATACAAGTTGCAAATATTAAAACATTAAACGAAACAGCAACTAGCGAAAATTTATGTCGAAATGGCACCGCGCCTGATCAACCTGGGCCACGTCAATTTATCACTGGTTTTTTTCATTATTACAATAATGATGGTGATTGTTGGACGAATCAAATCTATCAAGGATTGATTCGTTTTCAAATTGATGCCGCACCTTTTTATAAACGCCTGGTTAAATCTGCAACTTTAAATTTACATGTTGCCAGTGTTAAATCCAACCCTAATCAATCTTCTTGTATTGCAAGATTGGGATTAACTGATGTGCAATGGTGGGCTTTACCTAATACTGGGCGTATTCATACATCAGATTTAAGAAATTTACGTGGAGTGCCAGTTGCAACAGATATCAAAGTTGATGTTACGCAGGAAGTGCAACGTTGGGCAAATGGTACAGAAGAAAATAATGGTTTTGTATTCATTGGATCGCATCCAGAAATGTCGGACTTTAGTAACACCGGCATGTTAACAAATGAAACCTGTGAAGCCTTTTACGATAACATGACACTGACGGTGACATTTTTTCAATTTAATAAACAAACCACACATCCCTCAATCAGTGTACATGCAGTACGTACGCAAACAACAACCGATGTGACTGTGACAGGAACCGGATTTACACCGAATGGAACAGTCGAATTATTTGCGGATGATTTACAAAATCGTATGGGTTCTTTTCCGCTGGGAAGCACGACTGCAAATAGTAACGGTGAAATTCAATTTTTTAACCGCGCATCCTGCACCAGACAACCTGATTCTGGAAATATACGCGCGCTAGATACGAGTTCTGGTAATAATGCGAAAGGCTACTTAACTGTTTTTTGTGATTAACGGCGCACGCCGGATATTTTTTGATTCCTTTTTTCAATGGTTTTATTTTGAGAATTTTTGGAAGAGGGAAGTGTTTGGCGAGGTTTAAAAATTGCATGAGCTAAATGAGCAAAAAAACCTTCATTTTGAATCTGACGTGTTGCTTCAGCAGGATGTGTTGGATTCGCGATAGTTTTAACTCTTGCAGTTGTAGCTGCTGATTGGCAACGACATAATGCCACTGTTTGGGTTGTTTGAACTGCCGCGCTCGCGCTATCAACTGCCTTTTTTGGGCTTAATGCGACTGTGTGCGCAGCACTTGCTGATGCTTTTGGCTCTTCTTCTGCATTAATTATTGTTTGCAAATTTCGTTGAATAATTCCCAGAGTAGGTCTGTCATCAGGATTTTCTTGTATGCACGAACGAATGATGTTTTTAATTTCCGTTTGCAGATGCGAAGGAATTTTTGAGAAATCGCCATCGTTCAGAAGTTGATTAAGAGAGTCTATTTTATGCCGCGGTTGGTTTGTTAAAGAAATAGAAGTATTAGGAGAATGTTTGTTATGAAATATTATAAATTCATCATTGATAGCAATAAATAATTGAAATAATAACATACCATAACTAAAGACATCTGCTGCAGGCAATCCGCCATTCTGTAGAGTAAATTTGCAGTTTGGATAAAATTCTGGAGCTAAGTATAACGTGGTTCCCATCCGCAGCATTTCTTTTTGATTCGGTTGATAAGATGCATCGACAACACCATCAAAATCACAAATTTTAGCGCGGTAATTTTCGGTAAGCAGTACATTAGCTGGTTTGATATCCGTGTGAACCCAATTTTTTTGTAATAATTTTAATAAACCTAAAGCAACATCATTAGCAATATTGATTGCTCGACTAAACGATAAGTAATGGTTGAATAAGTAATTTCCTAAATCACCATTTTTCACATATTCCATTACTATGATTGGCGGTTTTAAACAATATCCAATTGACTGCACGATAAAGTCAGAAGCAAAACAGGCGGTTAGTGTTGTTATTGCTCGGATAAAGCTTAATTCTGGTTGGTTATTATCTTTAGAAAACCGATATTCTTTAATAATAATGGATTTAAACTGATAATAACCCTTATGAATCGTTGCAAGCTCGCCCTGGCATAATGTTTTGGAGAACGTAATTGCGTTATAATCCAGGCTAGCAAGTATTTTCGGCGCGTCAGCGTGTTTTTCTTCCGCCGTAAGAAGTTCTCTAGTAATCACGGCGGTTGAAGTTTTTGATTCTTCAGTCTTGCGAAGCATGTACTATTCTCTGTTAATTAAAACGGTCGATTATTTAATGCTTTTGTTGATGGACGCCAAGGATGCATTTCTTCCGCTGGTGATTTCTTTTGTGAAGATGAAAACAACGCGAGTCCTGTCGCTGTTACATAAAGGCCGAAGACACCCGCGACACCCGCCGCTTTCGCGCCACGGGACATTTTTTCTGATGCAGCACGCTCTTCTGCCTCTTCAGCAATTAATTTCTCTGTTGCAGGCTCAATCTTTTCAACTACTATTTTTTCTGGCTCTGTGCGTAGAGTTCTTGCTGGTGGAAAATGAGGTCTTTTAGCAGCTGCCCTAAATAATCGAGATAACATCCGTACTCTCCAGTCGTTTAATAATAAAAGGCGTAGGGTAACAAACTTCGAGTTAAAGAAAAATGTTTAACTGACTTGCATCGTCATTGCGAGGAGCGTTTTATGCGACGCGGCAATCCAGAGGGCGCCCATTATCTCTGAATATGGCCCACCCTGGGATGAAGTTTTCGAGCCCCTCAATTAAGATTTTGTTAAGCCTATACGGTTAAAATGGCCTCACAAATTAATAGTACAAAATAAAACCCATAACGAGAGCGGTCATGAAAAAACAGGAAGTAGTGAAATTTACAGATAAAGAAGCTTTAGAAGATGTTTTAAGTGGTAACCTTTCAAGATCGCATTTTGCTACAAAACATGCTCTAGCCGGTATGGTGTGGGCTAGAATTCACGGTGAGATTATTCCTGAATTAGAGCAAAACGTTAATTATAAAATGAACAGAGGATTATTAGATTTTTTTAAAAAAAATGGCACCACAAAAGAAATTAAAACCCTTGCCCGTGATCTTTTAAAAAAATACCCGGCTCTCCCTGATCCAACTCCAATCGCGTCAAATGTAAAGAAACCGCCAACCGAGGCAAAAGCAGCCGAAAAAAAAGATCCGGATTATGATCATTGGGAAGGATTGACTGATTCAACAGACGATCTTACCTGTCATTCCCTGCGCGTCAGTGCCCACGATTTATATTCGTCACTTTGCAATAACGAAGAAGTATTTGATAAAAAAATGCAGGCACAATTTTCGTTAGAGTCACCTTCCGAGGTTATCGTAAACTTTATTATCTTGTTCTATCTAGAAAGCTGGCCTCAGCTAAGCAACGTACCTTATGAAGAATGGGGACTTGCAGTCATGCGCTGGTTTATTAAAAAGGGATTTTACCAAGAAGTTGTCGCTGCGATGAAAGAAAAAAATATTGATGATCGCATCAATATAGAAGTTAACTATGCATTAGATCAATTTTATAATAATACTTATCACGATCAATCAACAAAGATAGATATCGAAAGTTTAAAATACGCAAAACGTGATGCAGAATTTTGGGAAAAAATTCGTAAGGGATTTTTAGATGGTCGTGGCGTATTGTTTTTGGAAGCTTTGGTGGCGAGTGGTGCTTTTGATATTTTATTTCCAGCACCGAATAAGAATCACTCCAAATTAAAAAAATTATTACAAGCATTTGATGATAAACAGCATGTTAAAACATACAAAAATAAAAAGAAAAAAATAAGCGCTTCAGGACAAGTTGAAGCGATGTTGCTCATGGCTGGTTTGCCTGATAACGCCTCAGAAAATGAAATAAAAGCATTATACGAAACTTATAAAATAAGCGTTCCTTATACCGAAGAATTTGTAACCCTTGTCAAGAATTGTATTGAAGCTCCTGTGGAGAGTGAAGAAAAACAAGAAGCTCAAATCGCAACAGAACATCCTGTTATCGTTGCAGAGACAACACCAGTAGTTGAAGTAGTAGAGTCAGAAATTGTCGAAAAATGCGAAGAATTGCCTATCGAGATCGAGCAGGTGACGTTACCGCAGCCGTTGCTTGAAGTGACGGAAAATCCTGTTGTAGCTATAATAATAAAACAGGAAGTTTCGAATGCATTAACAGAGTTATATGATCATGTATATAAAGATGATTCGACGGAAATTAAACTTGAGAATTTAAAACAGATTTCGCGTGATGAATCGTTTTGGAACATAATCAACAAAGGATTAGTAGATGGTCGAGGCGAGCAATTTTTTAATGCATTGTTAAATCATGGTGTTTTCGAAACGGTATTTCCAGAGCAATCTAGTAATGACATGTTATGGAAAAAATTTAAAAAATTGCTTCAAACATTAGACTTCAAACAGTCTAATAAAAAAAATAAGCTGACTCCTGCAGAACAAATTGCTGCGATGTTGCTCGCAGCAGGATTACCGCAAGACTCTTCCGTAAAAAAAATAAAAGAACTGCATAAGAAATATCAACTATCGGTTATTTGCACCAAGCAATTTATCAGTCAGGTAAGAGAATATATCGATTATTCTGTCTTGAATAATGAAGAAGTAATTGAAGTAGTTGAGCCTGAAGTAGTCAAAGCAAGCGAACCAGTTGAGGAAGCTGAAGTAGTTAAAGCAAACCAACCAGTTGAGGAACCTGAAGCAGTTAAAGCAAACGAACCAGTTGAGCAAGCTGAACCAGTTGAAGCATTAAAAAATGATGTCGAAACTAAAGATGTAAATAATACGCTTCCCATCTCAAGTGAGATAAAAGAGTCTCCTGTTACCACATCCCCTGCGGCAGTAGAATCAAAAACACCTGCTTCGACAGCTTATAAAGCCGTTGAAATACCGAAATCGGACGCACCGTCGCTTCTTTTAGAATTCGGGCAAGAATTAAAAAATATAACGGGCGAAGAAGCTTTAGTAGGCGGAAGCACAGCTCCAAATCTCCTTTTGAAAAAGGCGCATCATGATTGGGACATTCGATTGTTTCAATTTGATCAAACGAAACTTGCGAATATATTGGAGTCTAAGTTCAACAAAACAACTCCAACTCGCACATGGAGAATTGTAAAGTGTAAAAATATATTGAATACCACGCATCCCATTATTCGATTGCGAATATGGGATGAAAAACTAAAACAGATTCAGAAAGTTGAGATTGCTATTTGGCAGAAAGCGGCTACAGAAAAATTAGATGACGCTGTCATCAGAATATTAAACCAAGGCTGCGATAACAGTTTATCTGCTATGTATGCATGGATCACAGCTGATAAACTTGAAGTAAAAGCCACACCCGAGATTTTTGAGGCATTTGAAAAAAAGCAGATTAATATTGTCAATAATCGTCTTGATAATTTTAAGGAAGATATTGTTCGATTGTTACGATTGGTATTAAAAAAAGGCGAATATAAAGATTTTGGTGACCATCCTGAGTTGAAGCAATGTTTACAATCACCCACACCAAAAGAATGCTTTCAGGAACAATTACGCTTTCCATTACAACAAAAAAGGGTGCTCACGTTTTTTCAAAAAACTTTTTTTGCTCGTAATGGGCTAGTCGAAGCGATTAATTTAATGCATGAAAACTTTGATATTTTCCAGTCATTGACCGGCGTATCTTACGATCAATGCAAAGACATGCTGAATATTTTACGTTGTTATGATAAATCCAATCCATTTACAAAATCCTTAGCGTTTTGTAAATTTATTTTGACGCAATTTTGTTTGCAGCACGCTCATCTGGAAAGAACAGAGCGAGTAAAAGCTTTAAATGCTTGGCCATTTTTAAATGTGATCTATCAATCAGTTTATTACAAAAGCAAGGTAGCAATTTTTCCCAGACAGATTTTTGATGATACGATCAGGCTGCATTTACACAGAGAAGGTGGTCAGGAGTTAAATCAAGGCAACCATAATTTGCAGCAACTGTTTTCGGTAGATCCAAAGTTTCATCCGAAGAAAGCTCTGTTGCAGCAGCGGCAGATACAAACTAGGCGAGCTTTGCAAGCGATGCAGGCTATGCAAGCCATGCAAGCCCAAGCCATGCAAGCCCAAGCCATGCAACCTGTGCAGCCTCAACCTCGTTCGAGTAGCGGTGTTATTTATCAATTATTACGAGTAGCGCCACGCGCTATGAATCCGCGTCCTTTAGCGATGCCATATGCAGCCGTGGCCTTACCGCAACAGACAACAGCACCTACAAGAAATAACAGAAACAACACTTGTCGTGGTCCGGTTTCATCTTCGCAACGACCGTCTCAGACTAGAACTAGAAATAATGCCAGGTAATGAATCGCTGGCATTTGTTTCATCGCCGTCTTTTTAAATCACGGTAGAAATTTTCATGCATGCCTAATGCTAATAATAATCTTAGCTTCGGATTCCATTCATAGGCTAAAAGAAATTCTTTAGTGCTAAATTTAAATTTATAAATAAAAACGCCGGCTAAATCTCCTTTTTTTTCTTCACCGGCTAATGGGTTTTTGATAATTTCACGTATGGCATCATCAACAACTTTTTTCTCGTTAGAATGAAGTTTTTTATAAGCTTTTTTAAAAAGAGGCATTTGTTCAATTTTTATTTTTATCACTCTTCGCCCTCAAATTTAAAGGGCTCAGCTAACGATTTATCCTGATGCTTGGAGATTAAAAGGTCTTTAACAAACTCAATTGGTAAATCTGGATTATCTAATGCGCATTTGCCTATGGAGGCCCAAAATTCAATTTGGCCTGGAATGGATCGATGTTCTGCATAAGCTGTTTTTTTTGCTTCTTGATAAATTGCTTCATCAATTCTAATAGGGACACCCATATATTCTCCATCCACAATAGTAATAATTTGCTACATTTGTAGTATAGCAATGTTTGAATTGAAATCCAATGGATTAAGAGAAATTAAACTGATTCCACTCGTAGGGGGCAGATGTTTAAATCTGCCCCGCGCTTCGTTTTAGTTATGAAACACTTTCTTATACGTATGACCAAACGTTTCAAATGTTTCATTGAGTGGCTCATTATTTAAATTTGAAATTGGAAACTGAGCCTGGGAGTCAGTACTGTAGTAAGTGTTGACGATGTTCATACATTTTTCCGTGGTAGAGCCGGCCAGAGGATACGTTTTTTCTGGAATTGCTCGACCTGTTGCCTGAATAAAATAACTATTCGGACTTGTTTGTTTACTTGATGTAATAGTCGCTTTTTCTGTTATTAAACAAACTCCAACTCTAGCATCTCCCGTCCCACTGTATAATTTCATACTATATTCGACAGTACCATCTTGTTTGAAAATCACAACTTCGGGATTTGTTGCATAGACAATCCCTGATTTGGGATCTGTTACCTTACCATTAAAAAGCCATGTACCAACCAGTTGAGTAGGTATTACTTCAGCAAACGCAACCTGTAGCAGTCCTAAAGACAACGCTGTGGAGATAATTAATTTTTTCATGTGTTGTGATCTCGGTTTGTATAATAAAAGGACATATTCTATGCTTCTAGATTCGAATTGTCACCTGCAATTTGTTACTTGCATCTGTGGTCTCTGACTCAGAGCTGGTCACTGCCGTTATCAAAGGCGCATCTAATGAATTTTTACGATCCAAACTCATCTTGACAGTCGCTGCCAACAACAAGCCTGCTGTGAATACGCTATAAGCATCATCTGCAATGGTATATTTATCAAAATTCTGCTCGACAACATCTTGAATAGTAAAAAATATATTTAAAGCAGTAATTAATTTGCATGACCGTAACGTTAAAGCACTATTTAAATTAAGTCCGATATCATTTTTTCTACCATATACCCACTCCGCTGCTGACATGCCTATGCCTAAACCCAAGAGTAGAATATTTTTCAAATCAAATTGTCCGTTGTTAATTAATGGTTTTATGCCTTCTCCTATTAATAAATCACCACCTAACACGGTGAGAAAGCGGAGTTTTTCCCATTTTAAAGAATTAATCTGATTAGCTGTCATAGAGCTGACTAACGCACTCACATTCGGTAGAAACAAACCGGCTGATAAATTTCCTAAATTAGCGGAATGGGTATCAATGCCTTTACTAAGATGCGTGATACCATTGACTGCACCAATACCTGCTGTGAAACCGAGTGTTTTACAAATTGCATAACTCGAATCAAATGGCGGACGTTGTATTGAGCGCGAATAAAAGCAAACTTCCATTAATACACCAATAGCAAAAATCACAAATCCTGCGCTTGCCATAGAAATATTTTGTGTTATTGAAGGAGAGTCCTCAGAGAATTGATCTTGCACGCCAGTTAAAGTGAGACCTATGCCAATTGATTGCGCGAAAGTCGAAAATGATTTGATAGCAGGATGTGGCATAGTAGATTATCCAAATTATTGTAATTAGTCTGTCATCCTTCACTTCGTTCAGGATGACAAGAAGGTTATTCACATTCATCCCAGTACGCATCGATAATTCTATTTAAAACTTCCTCTTTTATATGCGCATGCGATGAATCTTTTGTCGTGTTTATCATAGCAGTAACGATTAATCCATTCTTGGGAAAATAACGATACCCTGAAATGTAACCAAACGTTTCTCCGTTATACATGATCTCTGTCGTTTTCTTGTTTTTATAATCATAAACTCCAGCAATGCCAAGCCCAAACCATCCATCTGTATTCTTGAAATCTATAATAGGAGAACCTGTTTTCATAGAAACAAATTTTTTCAGTTGGTTAAGCTGATGTTTTGATAATAATTCATTTGTCGTAAATAATTTTCTGACAAAAGTATCGATGTCACTTGTTGTTGAAATAATACTGCCGGCTGTTGCTGCTGACGAAAGTGATGCAGTTGTCACGTCAGTTCCTGAAGCAAATAATTTGGGATGATTCTTGCTATCTTCCCAATAATATCCATGCACTAAATTTTTTGAAATATCTGGGCTAGCGTAAGGTTTTCTTGGATCATCAATTACATAATAAGTATTTTTTAGATTAATCTTATCAATCACTCTTTTCTTAATTTCAAAACCAGGCTCGTGGTTGGTGACAATTTTAATGATGTAACCAAGAAGAATGTAACCTGTATCTGAATAATTCCATGCTGTGCCTGGAGCAAAATCTAATTTTTTATCTTTTTCATAAGCTAAAACATCAGCTAAAGAATAAAATCGATTAGGATTTTTTGCGATATCGTTTCGATAGTTGTCGTCCGTATCAAAATATTCAGGAATTCCCGAGGTCATATTCATCAATTGTTCTAGTGTGACAGGGTACCAGTTGGAATATTTTTTATTTTTAAATTCAGCGGGAGCATATTTTTTAAGGATCTCTCCAAATGTGGTTTGTATTCCGTTATCAAACTTATGTTCTTCATCCAGTTGTAAAATAACAATAGAAGTAAAAGCTTTTGTGACGCTTCCAATTTGCCAGAGATTTTTAGCATGAATAGCAGCTGATTTTGCGTCTAGACTTACTTTTCCAGAAAAAACAGAAATGGGTTTTGCATTAGGGCAAGACAGAGTAATTGCTATGCCGGTGAAATGATCTTTATTATTAAATTTTTCTACGAAAGTATTTGCAACATTTTGTAAGTCAGTTGTTGGTAACTTGTCGATAGCAAATGCTTTTGTTGTTAACAAAACGGTTGCAATAAGGCATAGCAATTTTACATACATTTGGTTTAACTCCCTGGAAAAGCATGAATGGCTGCATATTCTAACTACGTAGCATTTTTTTGCCAATAGACGCTATATAACCCTATGAAAAATAGGCTATTTTCATTTCGGTTATTTGTGCAAATATTGACAAAATAGATAATAACCTAGAAAATGATCGTATATTATCCAAAACGAGTGTTATATGTTAAAAAAATTATATCTACAGAAATTACTTATAAGCATTTTTGCGGTAGCGATTATTCCTAATGTTGTGAGCGCGGCTGTTAAAAATGACGTGCATTTTGCTTATGTAACACAGAGCACTTTTAAAACCTCTTTTGTATTTAAATGTACTGTTGGTCAAGATGGTTTGCTATCGAATTGTAATCAGCAAACGGGACAAGGTTTATTTGCAGCTCCAAAAGCCTTGGTATTTAACAATAATATTGCTTACGTTGGGAATTATTCATCACGAAAAATATCGCAATGTTCAGTTGATAACAATGGGGAATTAACGAGTTGTCAAAATGGCAGCGCTAATCCAAATTTAATCTTCATTTCAGCAATGACTCTTAATAATAAATTTGTTTATGTTGCAAATAATCGTTATCCTGTTTCAGTCTGTGATCCAGCTGTAACGTCTTGTGCACTGACTGGCGATCCTTCCACAAGATCAATTGGTATCGCATTTAATAATGATTTTGCGTATATCACTAATGAAGCTGAAGATGCTAGTAATGTAATACGCTGTAAAGTGGATAATAAAACAGGAAAGTTATCTTCTGATTGTAAAGTAGAAACTACGTCCGGTTTAGCGCTTATCAATTTTTACCATAACTATGCCTATATTTCTCAGTACATGGGTAGTAATGTTTCGATATGTGAAGTTGATGCAAACGGCGATTTTTCTAATTGCGCGCCAAGCACCGCTCAATTTGTACATCCGACAGGAATTGCCTTTTTCAATAATGCAGCCTACGTAGCGAATAATGGCAATAATAATGATGGCACCATTTCACGCTGTTCTATCAATGAAAAGAGCGGAGATTTATATAATTGCCAGGATGCAGCCAAAGGGTTTAATTTCGTAAGTCCTTGGCAAGTGGTTATTCATTGATAGTGTTTGTCATCCTGAACGAAGTGAAGGATCTCCATATTATAACTTGGAGATCCTTCACTTCGTTCAGGATGACAAGGGCTTACCGTCTTCTGCTGTTTAGCCTGCGATAATTATACGCTGACGCTGGCGCTCCTTCACTCGTACCACTAACCGCTGGAAAAAGACCAAAAATTCTTTTTCCTTGCTGAGAATTTTTTTCCTCCGCCATTATTTTATTTTCGATACTCATGGCAAGACTCAGTGTTTTTTCATTTAACGCTGGCTTTATCGTTTCCTGATAAAAATCAGAATGGTTTTTGATAATCCACATAAAATCATTTTTACTGAATAAATTTGCTATCACTTTTGAATTTTTAGCATCAATGTGGATTGCAGTGATAAAATCCTTGATGGCAGCTTGAAAATCGCCTAATGCTGCGTGACATTGTGCTCTATTAAAATAACATTTTGCTTGATGCAAATGATCATCCGCAAATTGCGGAATAATCTCAGTAAGTTCAACAATAGCTAATTTGTGTTGCTTTAATGCATATAAACAACATACATGTTTATACTGACTGAATTTTTTTGAAATGTGATCAGCAGCATAGAGCTTGCTAGATTTATCAAATTGTTCTGAAGCAGTTGCGTAATCATGTTTTGCTTCATATATTTCACCTAGTAAAAAATAAACCGCAGCTTTGTTGTTATCCTGAGAAAAAGTTTCGATAGCTGCATTACAATGTTCAATTGCTGATTTATAATTCTTTTTAATAAAATAAACTTTCGCACATTTTAAAATACAAGCTGCTTTGTGTTCTGGATTATTGTCTAAACGTTTAATTGCTTCTTTAAATTTAGCGATAGCTTTTTTATAATGTTCTTGTTTGATATAAATTTCAGCCCATGCTTCATAAGCATAAACCTTATGAATTTCAGTATCAGGAAAACGTTTAATCGCTTTTCGTAAATTTTTTTTGGCATAGCGATCATCATAATGGTAACTACCCCAGGTCTGATAAGGCCCATGTTTAAACTCAGCATCACTTCTAAGTTTATGTGCTAGACCTTGATAGTACCTACAGATTGCTTTTTCATGATTGTCATTGGAATCACTATGGGCCACACTAAAATCGATAATAGCATAGCCATATCTATTTAAAGCTAAATTTGCCTGGCCTCGTTTAAAATAATCGAAATTTTGCATTGAGCCACTTTCTTCAAACGCTATTTTATAATCAGCGAATGCCTTGTCTTTCTCACCCAGTGCAAGATAGGCTTCTCCACGATGGAAATACGCATCGCCCGGATAAGTATCCTTTGGTATGGGTTTCATTTCTTCAAAAATTTGAATGGCAAGCGAATAATATGAAATTGCTGATTGCAAATTATTTTTATCTTGATAGACAAGACCTAATTTCGTATAACAATCTGCTTTATCTTTGTCGTTATCGGGAAGATGTTCAAACGCCTTTAAATAGGTGCTGATAGCGGAGTCTAGATCATGTAATTGATGGTAAGAATAACCTAACCCTTTAAGACACACTCCAGTTAAGGTAGTAAGGTCACAGATTTCTAATGCTTTTTTATAATCAATAATCGCTGACGCATGTTCTTTTTTACGCGCGTGAAGTTCAGCGCGGCGGACTAAACATTTTCCTTTATCACTTTTATTATCATCAGGAAATTCAATTCCTTTGGTGTAAGCATCGATGGCTAATTCGATATTAGCATGATAATTTACGTTTCCTGATTTTAAAAATGCTCGAGTATCCATAATAAAAAATCCGTTTTAATGAAAGTGGTACACAAAATAACATAGTATTTTTATAATATCAGCATCGAATAGGTGTCACTTCGTTCAAGGATGACAGCCATGTAAATAAAAAATGGGGGTTCCCTCAGGATCTCCATACTCACTCAAACCTATTTTTCTTCCATCAGGTAGGTCAATTAAACGTGTTGTTATGGGACTGATAGACATAATACTCCCTGGAAAAGCATGAATTGCTGCATATTCTAACTATGCAGCAATTTTTTGCCAACAGGAATCAGTCTAAAAATAGGTGATAGAAGCATGAAAGTGGTCAAGTATAAACTTGATACTTTATGTCTTTATAACTTAGCTTTCCGCAGATCACCCACTTGACGCTCTTTGCCTTCGATACAACTATTAACGATCAAATTCAACTGCGTTTCTATTAGCTCTCCCCTTAATACTTTCAAGACGGGAACAGGATTTGCAATAAACGCTTTTGCAAACAAATGAAATCGTTGAGGATCATCACTCAACATTTTATCCAAAAAAATTTCAGCCTGATTTCTATAAACTTGTGCAAGACTCTCATCTATCAATTTATAAACAGCTACAATGTTGTCCGTATGATCTATAAACGCGCTAAATACGGGTCTTACGGTTTTTTCAAAAATACGATCAGGTAAATGCGCATGTTTGAGTAACGGTTTCATCTTCAAAATAAGATCTTTGCATGCCAAAAAATCATATTCTTCATCTGGTTTTTCCGCTGTCATGTATTCATCTGCTACTGGTTTCAACAGTTTAGCTAATGCATGCAATTGCTTACTGTTAAGAATCCCATGTTGTAAGCTATCACAAAATTGTTTTAACTTTTCCATGAAAGGACTTAGCATAACTGGGATGGAGGTGCGCTTATTATATTGTACGCCAGCTATTCTATCAGCATAACGAGTCGCTTCTTCTTGCCACTTATCAATACACATAGTCACTTCTAATTTAGTAACAGACCGAAATGATGGATTAGAAGTCAATGTTAATGTAGTAGTTAGTTTTCCCAAAAATTGAGATGATGCCACTTTTTTATTTCCTTATCTAATTAAAAACGTCGATAGTTTAAATAGAATGTATTATATGTCAAAGAACAATAATGAATTCACATGTTTGTTAGTTGAAAAGAAATTTATTGATTGGAAATCATATCCATTTGATCTTCTGGCTGAAGTGATCGCAGCAGTTTTTACAAGTGGCTGCCGCCAAGATCTCTACAAAATAGGGAATTTTATATGCCTCTTCCTAAGCCACTCGAAGAGATAAAGCAAGAGTCAGCAAGCAATACACATTCTAGTTTAAGTGTTACAGCTCGGTATGCGGCTTTCATGCCAGATAAAAAATATATTGTAACTGTATCATTCACACCTTATGAGAGTGGAAGTATATATCAAGAAGTTGAATTTCGGGTTTGGGATTTCCAAACAAAAAAACTCTGTTTTGCAACTAAACATCCTGATTTTAAGCATGTCGTCTATTTGATAAAAAATAATAAATTGTTTATTGCAAACAATAAAGATAAAAGCTTCAGCTGTTCACAAATATATATGGAAGATAAAAAAATTATATTGCATCGATTGTGGGCCGACAAATACCGTCGATATTCAGGAAATATTTCATGTATAGCATTAACATCAAAAGATTTGCTTGTGACTGGCGATGTAGATGGCTTCCTTCAAGTTTGGGATAATAACGGAGATAAACGTAATGAGTTCTCGTCTCGTGTATCCGCAAATAAAATCACTGCCATGACGTTGGTAGGTGATAAGTTTCTCATACTCGGTGATGATAAAGGGCAGATATTTTTTATTGATATACACCACTGCCGAGGGCATTGCCTTATGAAGTATTCTTGTGATCAGTCTATTACGAGCATCATTCGTCTTCCTGCGAATATCATTGCATTTAGTGATTCGAGTGGAAGAATCCATTACATGGAAATAAATAATTTTGAAATTCTATTTTCTCAACAAGTCAGCGACAGTGGATTTGCATTAATTCCGATGCAAAATGGTTTGATTGGTTGCCTTAAAAAAAACTCTCTGGATTTTTTAACTCTCCCTCCCATTCGAGATTTTTATTTATCGGAAGTTAAACAACTCTTACAAGCTCATTTACCTTCAGAAGCAGCTCAGCTTGTAACAGCCTATTCTTCGGTTGGCACTTTGTTTAATCCAAATAAACTCGCAGATCCACCATCCAGTAATTTAGAAAGATATATAACTGAAATATTTCGAAATACATGGTCATTCTAGTTGTTCCTCTAAGCTATTCTAAAAAAAACCGATAATTAACTCCAAAAATATTTTCAATCCTCTTTGCAATTATCTTGCCTATCGGTCTTTTCCCATTTTCCATATTTGATAGATTTGCTTGAGTAACATCAATTTTTTTAGCAAATTCGACTTGTGATAAACCTTCTCGAATTCGTAATCCTTTCAATAAAGCGCCTGCCTTTGTAAATCTCTCATCAAGCTTGTCAAATAAAGCTTTGATCGATTTTACTGGTGCTTTTAATTTTTTATTTTTTTTATTTTCAACTACATATTTTTCAGCAATACTTTTTGGAATCACATATGTTTTATTATGATAAGTTATATGTAATGTCGATCCATAAGACTGAGCGCTAATACGGTGCTTTTTCGTGTGTTCCGACATAATATACCTCGATGATTTTTCGTTTTTTATCTACTACTTCCCAACAGCAAACATATGTGGGGTTTCCTTTTTGCAAATGTCAATGACGTTTATTATTTTTACCATGTAACTTACCATAGTTAGGCCAATCTGGAACCGCGGATCCATTATCAGCTAAATCCTCAAATAATAGTCTTAGCACCAATAAAATATTTTGGTTTAATTTAGAGGCTTGCTTATCAGCTGCCCGCGTTGATCTGTAGCTGTAACTGCTGCAGCAGTCGGGTGCGAGCATACAGTTTGATGTTGTTTATGGAAGAGCTTGAATGCTGAAATTTATAAGTTTTGTAAAGCTTCATGTCGCTACGAGGTGCCATAGGTTTTAACATCCGGATTTTATTTAATAGCTAGAAAGATTATAAATCTAGACGAGAATAAATAAAGCCCGTTGCTTACAAAAAAGGTAGATCGCGGACATTAAGCGCTGCTAAGCGAGCAAAAAAATCGCTCGCTTAGCAGCGCTAAATTCGTATTTCTATGGACATCTTGATGTTACGTTATACTTTTCACTCGTTTTATAATCATCAGGTATAAAGAATCTTTCGTAATCCTTTGAGTTTTCTAAATCTTTCAACCGCGCGACGACCTCTTTATTCGCAGGATCTTTGTATGGTAGGCATTTTAAAAAAGGGCCCACTAAATCAACAGATTGTCCTTTATTAACATCTATATCTGGGATTGATGAAAAAACATAGTCTGGAAAAAGAGGAATGAGACAACCTATCACGGCTCGATTTCTTTTAGCATATTCATTATTCGGATTCCATTGCAGCGCAGAACGAAAAAGGTTATCAGCCGCAATTAGTTTTGCCACACTGGCTGCAATGATTGACTGTTGAAGCATGTTGATACCAAGCAGATTGTGATCACAAGAAAGTGAGAGTTTCAATTTTTCTTCGTCTTTGTTTAAGAGATTGGAAGTAGCTGAACTAGGGTTGGCTAATTTTTTTAGAGGAAATGTGTTAGCGGTAGGAAAAAAAGGTTTTTCTTGTGTGCCGGGTTTTATATTAGACCAAACAATTTTTCCCGCTGTAGCAGCTGCCGTAGCGCCGAGTGCCATTTTCCCTGCATTTTTAACCATCTTTAATAGAAATCTATTTGTAGACATATAAAATTCCTTTTTATAAATCAACGTTTAAAAAAAAGACTCTAGCATAGAAAATTTTTTTGATCTAGGGCGTGTCGTCCTCATGCTTCTGCTCATAGATTTGCTGGTTTAAATAGCACGTCGAGATAGCCACCGAATCAATAAGCTGAAAGCGGGGCACCGTTTTACCATTATATTCCACGTCCTCAAGAAACATCGACTTGGGGCGAACCCATAAACGATTGTTGCCAAATTTCTCGCAGTGATAGAGAGCCTTGTAAATAACCATTTCTTCATAAGTTTCACTGTGGAGTGCAATATCGATAACCTGGTATAAATTTTCTGTTCGTTTGTAGTGTCGATATTTACCGAATTTTATAATTTTCTCTGTCACTTTTACTTCTCCATGTTGTTGAGTTCTTACGGACACAAGTATATAGCGTTTATATTTGTTTTGTGGCCATCATACAATGTTACTTGTCATGAGGGCAGGGGAAAGCGACCGTTAATTCCGCTATACGGTTAAATAAAAATATTTACTGGGTAGTAAGATTGATTTAGAAAAAAAGGTGCTTTATAAATACTATAAGCATAAGCTACACATAATGAAAGTCAGTGCAAATGGATGAGCGAATGTCCCAAGCTACATATTACATAGATAGTAAGCAATACCTTGAACCGACACAAAATAGTGAAAAGAAACCTTACTTGTATACAGGTTTTTTTGATGCTTTTTTTATGGGCGGAGCTTCTATTCTGTTTTTTCTCGCCTCAATCATTCTCGCTAAGCAACATAACCATCCCTATTTTGTGGGGCTGGTATTTGCATTGAGTTTTCTGGTGAATTTTCCGCATTTCTTGCTTTCGTATCAATTACTCTATATCGATTTTCGTCATTTAATTATTTCGAAGAAATCATTTTTTTGGGCTGGGATAATTGTACCGCTACTTCTTATCGGCTCGTTAATCGTATGCTCATATTTAAATCCTATTAAATTGTTAGGATATTTTGTTAATGCATTTTATTTTTTTGTCGGATGGCATTATATAAAACAAATATTTGGAACCATCATCGTCACAAATGCTTTACAAAAAATCTTTTATAACAAAGTAGAGCGATGGTGCTTACAAGCGAATCTTTATATGCTCTGGATTATTTCTTGGGTCTGTAACAACATTGGCGGTTCCGAACAAATGTTTGAAGGAATTATTTATCGTGGCTTGAATGTTCCTGTGCGTTATATTTTTTATTGTTTTGGGGCAATTATTATCACGCTGATTCTTGTCATGATAACGCATATAAAAAAACATATTAAAGAAAAAAGTAAACCTTCTTTGACTGCTGTAATTGCGTTTATTGCAGCTTATTTATGGTTTTTACCTTTATTTTATAATCCCATATTTTTCCCCTGCATTGCATTTTTTCACTCACTACAATATCTCCCTTTTGTATCTGCTTTACGTCGTAATAAAATTAAAAATGAGCTAGTAAAAGTAAATCAGAAAATGCGAAACAAGATCTATTTCATCCGTCATTATGGATATTTATTTTTATCTGTTGTTTTGGGCAGTATTTTCTTTTATTTCTTACCAAATTATCTTGATCAAATGAGATTGTTTGATTTTTATTTTTATGGTCCCACTGTCATGATGTTTTATTTTGTTATTTTTCTGAATATCCACCATTTTTTTATTGATAATGTTATTTGGAAAAAAAATAATGAGGAAATGCAAAGATATTTATTTCAAAATAGGCAGTAGAGCTCATATAGCCTAAACAACGGGTCAAGTGCCAACAACATACAAGTTACAAATTTAACTGTCACTATAATTGATCTCATTGCATTGTCGCTCTTTTTGTAAGAATCTATCTATATTATAATTCATCCGCAAATAACAAATACGATGTATATTCGATGATCTTCCTAAAATATTCATTAGACTAATCACCAGCATTACATAAGGAAATGCTAAATGGCGTCATCAACTTTTCAAGTACACAGACACTTAGAAGAAAAATCTGCATCCGTTATTATTTTACAATCTGATGTTAAACATGCTTTAGATAACTATGCAGACTTAAAGAAAAAATCATGGAGACTAACCTCCGGCAATATACGCCATTTATCTCAATATTCATCTGAAAAAGCAGTCCCACTGACTTGTTCCCAGTTACATGGTTTAGCTGCTCACTTATCTAGTATCAGAGAAAATCAATATAACTCGAACAAGACATACGTCGCTTGTGCTACATTATTTACAAAAATGGGCGGATTAGTTGATTATGCAGCTTATGACTTAAAAATATTTACCATGATGGCACATCGACCAGAATTAGACGCTTATGTCAAAAGCATTAAAAAGAAAGCTCATCCAAAAAAAGTCGATATTGGGCCATTCATTCGGCACTATCCTGATGCATTAAAGTTTATCGCAAAAGATTTTACTATGACTGCCCTAGATCTCTCATATTGTAGCAAAATGCATGATTTTCGATTTTACACCCGCGCCTGCAAAGCTGTTGATGCCCTCAAATTACATGATCAACTTCTCTATCATAATATTCAAAGAGAAGTAATTCCGCATGTATTATTGCCAAACCCATATGATTGTTATCGACAAGATTATGCTTTATTTGAAGTTACCGGATATACGTATAAGGATCATAACAAAAGTTTAAATCGTGAGTACATGGCCAAACTGAATTCGAATGAAAATATTGATTTTATCTTTGCTAATTCAGAAAATTCATCGTTTATTTCTTATGTTTTAATTGGATTACATTATGGCAGGCTGGGTGAAAACGAACAAAAGCAAGCTGAGAAAAATATTCGTCGAAATCCGCTTTTTCTGCATCAACTTGCAAATGCATTTGAGCATTTAACAGATGCCGATCTAATCAATAAAGAGAATTTAAATTTAATTTTGTTGATATGCGATCCGATTAATAGAGAGTGCTCTGAACAAATGGCATTGGCTGCAGTGGAATTTGCAGCGGATGGAAAATTGAGTAAAGGAAAATTGGATATTATTAAACAAAACCCAACAAACGCCTATGCCATCAGCCAAACCTATGGCTTGCTGGCAAAGTCTGGGCTTACTGATTTAATTAATACTGTGTATCTTAACGCTGGGATTATTTCTCAGGCTGTTCCAGAAATTTTGCGTCAGTTGGATAGCGCGAAACCTTCATTATTAAGCAGAGAAAACGCGCAGAAAGTAATAGAGAATTTAGCGCATGCAGACACATTACTTCAGAAAATGCCTTGGCCGCTCACACAGGAAGGTTTTACTGAGGTTGTTCAAAATAATATTCGTGTTGAACCAAGTCTGGCACCATCTAGTCCGTCGACAAAGCGGGCATAGTAATTAACTTTTAAAACTATGGAGCGAGCCTGTCATGTTTTCATTCTGGAAACCTAAAGCATTAACCAAACCCTTATTGCAAGCAGAGTTAGCCATTCCTGTTTCTTCTACGCCCATCCTTAATAAACTCGAAAAAATTCAAAAAAAACTGATCGATGCCAATTCAGATCAGGAGCGTGTTAAACAAGCAGATAATCGATGCAGAGCGGCACTTTTTGTGACTTCCTTAGCTGGGTGTGGCGGAGTGATTGCTTTAACTACTTTAATTATTAATAAATATTTACAAGCAGCGCAAGGTGAAGTGAGATTTAATAACGAAATACGTTTTGAAAATAAGACTTGTGAAGAGATTATGAGATATAAATATCAGAGTGATGAATTATGTTCTTTAGAAGGCAATCAAAATCTACCTATGGTTGATGATTATTATGCAATACGAGCGTGTTTTCCAGTATTCCAGGAAATGTGTGCCAATGAATATTATGGATGGGTTATTTTGTGTACTATTGCCCTCGCACTGTTAAGCGCAGGCTTCTTTATTGGAAATATGCACTGGGAAAGTTGTTATTTTGATAATGTACTTAGTAATGCAGAAAAAAACTTTTTAAAGAATTTTAAAATTAGTGAGAATAAATCGGAGCAAGAAAAGCTGGAACGTATTGACAAAATACTTCAAACTAAAATTGATGCTCCTCTACCAATGCCGCTAATGAGTCTTGTAGATGAATATTTAACTCGCGGAAATGAAGATATTTTTGCAAAAGTTGCAATCGAAAGTATGCGTCCACGACTGAGATAATAAGAAATAAGGATGATAATTTAATTAATAGGAATTTTATGAGATCATTATTTTTTCCCTCTAAAAAAAACAAAAAAGCACTTCCAATTTTATCTGAAGAAAAGTCCTTTATAGTTCCCGCTACGTACAAAAATCCTGATCCACGATTTTTTTTACCTTATGATGTCACCGCTATGCTTCAGGATTATCAAGCGCTTAATTCTGCGTTAACTGAAACTCAGTTAGTGAGCGCAATCGGGAATTCCCAATTTATTGTTGTGGAATATCTGGCAGAGCGACCGAAGCCTTCAATCGGCAAGGGAAGTGACTTTGCTGCCATGATTGGTTTTGATCGTCCTTTTGCTCAATTTTTAGAAACGGTAGATGAGATTCGTTTTAAGCAATTGCTTGAGATTGTCAATGAATTTTGTCCTAACGTGCTGAGTGATGAATTAAATAAATCTCTTGGCAATAATTTTTGTTCTCAATATCAAAATCTATGGCTGTATGCAACAGGTGCATTAAAGAGACTTTTTTCTCATTACTTGTACATAAAAACGACGAGTTTACATTTATTAGATCAAGCTGTCGCTCATTTTTGTAATAACGAAAAAACGGATGCAAAAAAAATATTAGAAAGTTTGTTACTTCTTCCTGGAGCGGCAACTCTAGCTAATCTCTTTATTTTAAACGGCGCAGAGCTTCGTTATAGTAGTTTACGCACTGCTATCACGAATGAATTACCACTTAAAACAATCGAAATTATCTGGAGCCGATCTCCGGACATCTATTATGACCGCACATATTCTAGCAACTTCAACGACGTCGCATATGCAGCGCTCCATCCAGATCCCGCTGTACTCAAATTTTTCTTAGACAAACATTGGGGAAATTCTGCAGAAATATATGATGAATTAGTCCGTTTCAGCCACGCTTATCATCAATCGATGGCGCCTGAAGAGGCACATCACAATGCCCCCAAAAAATTGTTAACTGCTCTCGTTGAAGGAGTTAAAAAAGGTAAACTACTTGCTCCAGACGCGCTGGAAATTCTAATCACTGCTCATGACGTCGATGTCAAGTTTTCTCCTGAAATATTAGAAGATAGCATCAAAGATATGTGTACGACACAATCTAGCGAAGCGAATTATTACTTCCCAAAATTATTAAAAGAGCCAAAAAATCTGGTTTTTATTGAGCTATTCATTAGACACCTTCAACAAATTCCTTATACCAGCTTAACAACAGCTTTATCGAACTTCCTTCCACTCCATATTATTAAAGCACTTGATAATAAACGTAATGGCGCTTGGGATCTTTCTAATAAATTTCTGTTGGCTCTAAAACATCCTGACCCTGCTGTTCTCGATTATATATCAGAGAAGTATCTTGATGAGGCTAATGGTGCGCTAAGAGAGCTGAGAGAAAATAAACATGAAAATTCACACTTAATCACTGTCCTTCTTAATAAAGTCGGGCAAACTAAAAATCCTTTCATCTTCTTTTTTTCTAGCATTTATTTCGATGTTTATGAAGATTTTCTGAAATCAGAAATAGAACCTATGTCTCAGCCTGCTGAATGGATGCAACTATATGATCGAGAAATTACGCGATTTTGTTCTTTCTCAGTTTATGCAATAACGTTAACAAACATCATCCGCGACAAGTTATTCCGCTATTTTACAGATGCAAATGTTTTACAAACATTTATGCCTGATCGTCTTCAGGAATATAATGAAACTTTAAAAAAAGTACTAGCACACCCAGTATTTAGCATGGCTTCTGGGCAACGCGAAACATTAGCAAAAACCTCTTCGCAAATTACAAAACAACTCATGCGACCTGCGGATAGATTCTTGAATCCAAACGATGAACCGTCGCGAGATGTGCTTTTTGCTGAGCGATCAAGCAAAACGACTGTTGCTACTGCTACGGCGACAACAAGCAGTCGAAGAGTATTAAGCCGGATTACCTCGCGCTAACCCTTCGAGACGGCGCTTCGCGCCTCCTCAGGGGTCAAGTGCCAACAACATACAAGTTACAAATTTCGCTACGATAAAATAAATTGAATTGAATAGTAAATAAACTGATGCTTGTTGGATGTTGGCACTTGACCCCTTATACGCGCTAACCCTTCGAGACGGCGCTTCGCGCCTCCTCAGGGGTCAAGTGCCAACAACATACAAGTTACAAATTTCGCTACGATAAAATAAATTGAATTGAATAGTAAATAAACTGATGCTTGTTGGATGTTGGCACTTGACCCCTTATACTTAAAATGATGGTTGAATCAGATGCTTCAGTGTGTGCAAAAAGGGCACTTACTGCTTTTGAGATTAAGAACAAAAACAAGGTTAATGTGCTACAAAGGTTAAATATCAATCAATACTGCGACGCATCGTTGCAGTATGTCTCTATATCGAAGCTCTTTAAGTTGTAGGCAGTACTTGATCACAACTATTTTCTGTAATTCCACACTTACTTTTCTTAATTAACTAAACATAGTATCCTGTTTTTCAATGGTTGGGTGACAATTTGTTAGCCGAAATGCATCTGCCCCAGCATTGCAGAGGGTAATATTTAGTCAGAAGCAACAAGGAAAAATTTAGTGGTTATTTATGAGCTATAGTAATCCTGTCAATGCTAAAATTTACCATATCCTTCATTTGGATAGGTTACCTACTATTCTTGCTGAGGGGTGGCTCTGGAGTGACTCGATCATGATGGGACGTCATAACACTGGAACAACAATAGGTATGAACAAGATAAAACAACGACGCTTATCAGAGCTGAAGTTTACTTGTTATCCTGATTTATATGTTGGACAGTGTGTGCCATTTTATTTCTGTCCACGCTCAATTATGCTTTATATGATGCATAAGGGCAATCATATAGAATTAGCTTATAAAGGTGGTCAAGAACCCATTATCCATCTTGAAGCTAATTTGAATATGGTTGTGAAATGGGCAAGTAAAAATAACAAACGTTGGATATTTACTTTATCAAATGCTGGATCATACTATTTCGAGGATCGAAATAATCTTGACCAGTTGAATGAGATTAACTGGCAAGCCGTATTTGCTCTTGATTGGCAACATACTCAAGAAGAAAAACAGGCGGAGTTCTTAATGGAAGAGTGTTTTCCGTTTAACTTAATTAATCGAATTGGCGTGTATTCATCAACTGTGCAGCAGCAGTTGAATCAGATCTTAGCGGGACACTTGCATCGTCCTTCCATTGATGTGATGAGAGATTGGTACTACTAAGAGAGGATAGTGTTTAAATGATTAGGTATAAAACCGGCGATATTTTTAAGGAAGATGTTGAAGCGATTGTCAATACCGTGAACTGCGTAGGAGTGATGGGGCGCGGTATTGCACTTCAATTTAAAAAAGTTTTTCCTGAAAATTTCAAAGCTTATGCTGCTGCATGTAAACGAAAAGAAGTTCAGCCAGGAAAGATGTTTGTCTATGAAACTGGTCAGTTAACTAATCCACGATTCATTATTAATTTTCCCACTAAGCTCCACTGGCGTCAAAAAAGCAATATTGAAGATATTGAATTGGGTTTAGTAGCTCTGGTAGATGAAGTTCGCAGTAGGGATATTAAGTCTATAGCAATTCCACCCTTAGGTAGTGGATTAGGCGGCTTAAATTGGGGGGATGTACGTTCCCGTATCGATCATGCATTAAAGGGAATTGAAAATATAGATGTAATTATTTTTGAACCGAAAACTGAAACAATAATATCTCCAAAATCAGCTATTGTTCCTGCTATGACTGCAGGGCGAGCTGCATTGGTAAATTTGGTAGACCGTTATCTTGGTGGCTTAATGGATCCATGTGTGACGCTTCTTGAGCTGCATAAATTAATGTATTTTTTGCAGGAAGCAGGTGAACCACTTCGATTGCAATATAAAAAAGCTCTCTATGGTCCTTACGCAGAAAATCTTCGCCATGTTTTAAGTGCTATAGAAGGTTATCTAATATTGGGTTACTCAGATGGAGGAGATAAGCCAGATAAAAAAATTGAACTGATGCCGGGTGCTCTTCAAAGCTCTATGAGCTTCCTTCAAGCTAAAGCTGCATCCAATACGCAAAAAAATTTAGAAAAAGTTGCTGAACTAGTTGAGGGTTTTGAAACCCCATTCGGTCTTGAATTATTGTCGACAGTTTATTGGATTGTAAAAGAAGAAAATGGTAAATCTATTAATGAAATTATTGAAAAAATTTATGCTTGGAATGATAGGAAAAAGCAATTTACTGCAAGACAAATAGAAGTTGCGTATGAAGTTTTGAAGTATAAAGGATGGCTGGTTAATAGGGCTCAAAGTTCAGTAAAATATTTTAATTGATGATAGAAGCTGAATTATTGATTGGTTTCCAGTATTAGTTGTAAGTGAGTAAACCATTCTTTTACCTCTTCGATTCCGGTAAATATACTATGCTTTATATTTCTGTTAGTTTTTCAGACTAAAAATTAGCGAAGCGTATATAGTGATGATTTAGGGTTAATTTTGTGAATTTTCATTCTTTTCTTCTATATTTACTTTTACCGTACGTTTACCATCTAGATATTCAATAAGGCTATTTTGCAGTTTGATATGATTTTTTTGTATATCTTCAACAATAGGAAAACTTTTTATTTCCATAGAAATAGATTTTTTACCATCAATGACAGCTAAGACGCCTTCGCGGATAGATTTAAATTGCCATTCCAATTCGCCATGTGCTCGAGGCGAATAAATTCCTCTTTTTAAAGTAACTTTATCAAAGGAATAACTTACTTCTTCGGCCATTTTATATAAAAGATCAATTAGCAGCTCTTCGCCTTTTTCTACCCAATTTTGGGCAATTGATTCGTTCAAGGGTTCTGCTGACGGAGAGTTAAGGTGATCTTGATATAGCTTCCAGGGCTCTATAACTTGCTTGATCCCATAAAACTCTATATCAATCATATTAAGGGCCTGTACATGGTCTGGTGATACGCGAGCTGCTCTGGTAGCCATTAGTGTTTTAAAAATAAATAATTTTCTTTTTTTTCTCTCTTTGTTTTCTTCAATATTTGTTTGTACACGCAGTGCTATGATGGGGGCAAAAATTATTGCGGCTATTGTTATAAAGCCTACTAATGCGGTTAGAAGGCCAGTATTTTGAGTTAACCAATCTGTAATAGTCATTCTCTATTATCTTCCTTAATCAATTTTTTTGTTTTTAAATCGCATGTAACTAAAAAGATTTTTCTTGCACTCCAATTGCACTCCAGAAAGCATAGCTCGAAAACTCAAAAGTTAACTCATTGATTCAAATCGGGGTGACAAGATTCGAACTTGCGGCCCCTGCCTCCCGAAAGCAGTGCTCTACCAGGCTGAGCTACACCCCGTTTTCTTAATACTTTCTCGCTACCACAAACTCAGCTAAATCATGCAAGGCCTTGCGATAAGGCGATTCGGGAATATGATTTAAGCTAGTAATAGCTTGTTGTGCGTATTGTTTTGCAGCGCTGGCAGTGTACTCGATGGCGCCGGTGGATTCAATAATTGTTAGAATAGAATCAAGGTTTTTCGTTGAGCCGGTCTGAATCGCTTTGCGAATCAATTTGATTTCGGTTTTGTTACCTTGACGCAATGCATGGATCAATGGAAGTGTCGCTTTGCCTTCAGCTAAATCGTCGCCAATGTTTTTCCCCATTTCTTCTGCGGAAGAACTGTAATCGAGCGCATCATCAATCAATTGATAAGCTGTTCCAAGTGACATGCCATAACCTTGCATGGCAGACATATGTTTTACATCGTAATGACAAAGTGCTGTGCCAATTTGCGAAGCGACTTCAAATAATTTCGCAGTTTTTCGCTGAATAACATCATAATAAGCTTGTTCTGTCGTATCAGGATCACGACAGTTAACCAATTGCATGACTTCGCCTTCTGCAATAATATTCGTAGCATTAGCGAAAATATTCATGATTTCTAGATTTTGTAATTTAACAATAAGTTGAAATGCGCGGGAATAAAGGAAATCACCGACTAAAACGCTGGCTTCACTACCCCAAATGTTGTTAGCGGTTTTGTTGCCGCGACGTAAGTCAGAGCTATCAACGACATCATCATGTAACAGGGTGGCTGTGTGAATCAACTCAATAGCAGCAGCAAGGTCTATGTGCTGTTGACCTTTATGATTTAATGCGCGCGCCGTTAATAACACAACCAGCGGGCGAATTCGCTTTCCGCCGCACATTATAATGTATTCAACTAATTGGTTAATCAGGGGAATATCAGACAAAAGCTCAGTGCAGATGAATTTATCTGTTGCTTCAAGGTCGGTTTGAACCAGCGAACGTATTGATTCCAGTGGCATATTGGTTGAATTCTCTACCTTTTTTTATCGTTGCAAACCCGAATGCTAGTGGTCTGGCTAGGTATATGTCAAGGTGTCAGTAAGCACTTATTTATTGCCAAATTTATCCTTGCGCTTTGCCACGGCTATGGCCTATAATCGCACTCTTTTCAGAATGATATAAAAATCCCCGGAATTGGAGTGATAGAACATGTATGCAGTAATTACCAGTGGCGGTCAGCAATTTCGTGTAACGGAAGGGCAAACACTGAAGATTGCAAAGCTGGTTGCTGAAGTTGGTGCAACCGTAAACTTTGATAAAGTCTTAATGGTTGTAAATGGCGATGATATTCAAGTAGGTAAACCTCATTTAGAAAGCGCGAAAGTGGCTGCTTCTGTGGTATCTCATGGTCGTCATAAGAAAATTCATATTGTGAAATTCAGACGTCGTAAGCACCATCGCAAGCAAATGGGTCACAGACAAGATTTCACTGAAGTTAAGATTACGTCGATAGGTTAATTTTGTAGGGGCGGACCTATGTGTCCGCCCACAATTAGATAGAGGACATTGCAATGGCACATAAAAAAGCGGGTGGTAGTACGCGTAATGGTCGCGACTCAAACCCGAAGTACCTTGGTGTAAAACGTTATGGCGGTCAAACCGTTAATGCGGGTACGATTATTATTCGTCAACGTGGCACTAAGTTTCACCCAGGACGTTATGTTGGTATGGGTAGAGATCACACTTTGTATGCATTGGTTCCAGGCAAAGTCGTGTTCGCAATCAAAGGTCCTTTAAAGAAGCAGTGCGTGAGCATTGAGCCAATTGCGGATGCTGAAACAGCTGCATAACAATTAACTTTTCAAATGACTTGAAAAGCCTCGCGAAAAACGAGGCTTTTTTTTGTCTTGGGCGGACACATCTTTCGAGACAGCGCTTTGCGCTTCTTCAGGATTCGCCCCTATAGTGAGCTTATGAAATTTATTGATGAAGCAAAAATCAAAGTAACGGCAGGAGACGGCGGGAATGGCAGCTGCAGTTTTCTACGCCTTAAATTTATGCCCAACGGTGGCCCTGATGGCGGCGATGGTGGTGATGGCGGCAGTATTTTTTTACAAGCCGATGAAGGTATTAATACGCTAGTCGACTATCGTTTTACCAAAGCATTCCAGGCGCAAAATGGTGAAAAAGGCAGGGGAAGAAATTGCTCTGGAAAAGCCGGTGAAGATATGGCGTTGCGTGTGCCTGTGGGTACGATGATTTATGATGAGGATACGGATGAGTTAATTGCGGATCTTACTTATCATGGTCAATTAGCTTGTGTTGCAAAAGGGGGCGCGCATGGCGTCGGAAATGCACGCTTTAAAAGCAGCGTAAATCGTTCTCCACGACGTACCATTCCAGGCCAGCCCGGCGATAGACGTAATTTGCGGTTGGAATTAAAAGTGCTGGCCGATGTGGGATTGGTCGGTATGCCGAATGCAGGGAAATCTACGTTGATTCATGCGATTTCAGCAGCGCGGCCGAAAGTCGCAGATTATCCTTTCACGACCTTGCACCCAAATTTAGGCGTGGTGCGCGTTTCTCAGCATCGTAGTTTTGTTGTAGCGGATATTCCTGGGTTGATTGAAGGTGCCGCTGAAGGTGCGGGGCTTGGAATTCGTTTTTTAAAACATGTGATGCGTACCCGGTTGTTATTTCATATGGTTGATGTGGCGCCGATGGATGAAGCCGATCCGGTTGAAGTCGTGCAAGCGATTACAACTGAACTAGAGAAATTCAGCCCAGAATTATTAGAAAAAGAGCGCTGGCTGGTTTTGAATAAAATCGATTTATTGCCAGAAAATGAAGTGGAAGCGTATTGCCAGGATATTGTGAAACGGCTTAATTGGAAAGGAAAGGTGTTTCGAATTTCTGGATTAGGGCATAAGGGAACGGATGTGTTGACTCAGGAAGCGATGCGGTATTTGGAACACAAGGATGAGCCTGAGTAATGTCATCCAGAGCGCAGCGAAGGATCTCCTGTTGTATATGAGGAGATCCTTCGAGCAGAAAGCGCTCTCAGGATAACAGTTCTATTCAGCAGCTTTTGCAGCTTTTGAACGGGTTGTTTTGGTTTTAGTGGTAGCACCTGCCGATAATTTTTTGACGCTAGCAACCAAACGGCTCTTATGACGAGCTGCTTTGTTCTTATGAATAAGACCTTTGCTTGCCATGCGATCGATCACAGGCTGAGCTGCTTTCAATGATTCTTCAGCAAGTTTTTTGTCTCCAGCAGCAACAGCAGCCACTACTTTTTTAATGTAAGTACGAACCATAGAGCGCAAGCTTGCGTTGTGCTGACGATGTTTTTCCGCCTGACGAGCACGTTTTTTCGCGGATTTGATATTAGCCAAGGTGTTCCTCCAACAATTTTTAAATATCTACAACCCTTCGAGACGCACACTGCGCATGCTCCTCAGGGTGAACGGTAAAATAAAGGCGCTAATATTGCCTGCTTATTCCCAGCTTGTCAATTGGAGGACGCTCTTATTGCAAGGTTCTGATTTAAACCGGGATGTGTTAGGATAGGGCACTTTCAATTCAGTGGCAGATCGCATGAGTAAAAGTCTTTTCAAATCAACATCAACTGTAGCCGGTATGACGCTAGTTTCCCGCATTTTTGGCTTTTTGCGAGATATGGTCACCGCCCAATTATTTGGTGCAACCGCTGCATTTGACGCTTTTTCCGTAGCCTTTAGAATTCCCAATCTGATGCGTCGGTTATTTGCGGAAGGCTCATTTTCTCAAGCCTTTGTGCCAGTCTTATCAGAATATCAAAAACAAAAATCGCCTGAAGAAATTAAACGATTCATTAATGCAATTGCGGGTACCCTGGGAGTCATCTTATTGGGTGTCACCATCGCAGGCATTGTACTGGCACCCTGGATTATTCGGCTGTTCGCACCCGGCTTTGCGGCAGACGGCGCTCGCTTTGATATGGCAGTGACGATGCTGCGTATCACATTCACTAATTAGCTATTCATTTCTCTCACCGCTTATGCAGGCGCAATTTTAAATACCTACAGTCGATTTTGGGTCGCAGCTTTTACACCGGTTTTATTAAATATTTGCATGATTGCAGCCGCATTCAGGCTTGCCCCACGTCTTAATTTACCAATAGTAGGGTTAGCGTGGGGCGTATTAATTGCAGGGGTTTTGCAGCTTGCGTTCCAGTGGCCGTTTTTACGACGCTTAGGCTTAATACCAAAACCTACCGTCAATTTTCGTGATAGCGGTGTCATGCGAGTATTAAAACTCATGGTGCCCGCTTTGTTTGGTGTTTCTGTTTCACAAATTAATTTATTGCTCGATACATTATTCGCATCATTTCTCGTAATTGGCAGTGTGTCATGGTTATATTTTTCTGATCGACTAATGGAATTTCCATTGGGCGTGATTGGTGTTGCTATTTCTACGGTGATTTTGCCGCATTTATCGAGACATCATGCAGCCGACTCGCGCGAAGATTTTTCGCAAACACTCGATTGGGCGCTGCGATGTGTTTTATTAGTTGGTTTACCGGCAGCGGTTGTTTTTGCCGTTATTTCAGGACCTCTGATCAGCACGCTATTACAACATGGTCGTTTTGATGCGCATGCTGTATTGATGACGCGAAAAAGTCTTTCCATGTTTGCGCTTGGCATTGCACCATTCATGGTAATAAAAATTTTAGCTGCGGGTTTTTATGCGAAACAAGATATGCGAACACCGGTGCGCATCGGAATTTTAGCGATGATATCCAACATGGTATTTAACATTATTTTAATTTGGCCGCTAAAACATGCAGGCATTGCATTAGCAACCTCGTTATCAGCCATGTTGAACAGCGGATTTTTATTTTATTTTTTACAGCAACGAAAAATTTATACGCCACGCGATGGCTGGCGTTTTTTCGGGTTTCGTTTAATTGTTGCCAACGTTATTTTAGCGGTTTTTTTATGGTTTGGCGCAGGCGATATTCAGGATTGGATTACGCATAATACGATGTGGCGTGTTATCCATTTAAGCGGATTATTGATATCGGCGGTTGGGGTGTATTTCGCGGGATTATGGTTAGCTGGTGTGCGGCCGCGGGATGTGTTAATCCCGCAGCGGCAGATTGCATAGAACTTAGTGAGCGCGAGGTCCCTGCGGTGTTTGAGATGGAGGCGAGAGATCTTTTTGCTGAGCTGTTGGCACATGTTTCCATGAGTTTGCGTATAGTGAAAGCAACTCGTGTTCCGCAAGATTGCTGTTTTTTTCAATCTTCTCAGCCTGGTTACTAATTCCATCGACACTCTTCTTGCCAGCGTCAATTTGACTTTTAATTTCCTGGCTGCCACTTTTATCATTTTGTTGTTCTCTAGATGTAAAGCTCGCAACTGAATCGATAACGGTTCCTATCATGGCAAAAACCGATTTTTTTACACGGGAGAATTCATCTAATAAAGTTTGGCCTGCCACACTGATAGCTTTGACTTTTTCAGCCATTTGATCGCGTAGTTGAGCAAAAGCAGCAGCATCATTTTTTTTCGCAGGGATAGTTTGTAACGTGGAAATAACGCTATTTACATCGCCTTGGATATTACCTAATTCTTGGTAGCTTTTTAATTTTGGTTCTACCTGACTCACTCTGGCAGACAAGATAGCTGAGCTTCTTAATGTTTTATTGTCACTCGACAGTTTCTTGGCAGAAGGGAAATTGTTTTGGACAAATGCTACCAATTTGTACGCAGTGGATGATTTAAAGTCTTTTTCTCTTACTGGCATAGAGTTAGCCTCGTTTATCAAGTGCTCCTTAAATAATAATAGCACTTTTACATTAAAGCGCATATACGCTTATAATGTGGCGTTTTTGCTCGATGATTGATGCTTGATTATATTAAGGAATGTGTTGCCATGACAATGGTTATTCGCGGTTTAAAAAATATCGCAACGGCCCCTAAAGGTGCTTGCGTCACAATTGGCAACTTTGATGGTGTGCATTTGGGGCATCAGGCATTATTAAAAAAAACCATTGAGCGCGCAAAAGAGTTAAATACCAAATCGTTAGTTATTATTTTTGAACCGCAACCCTTTGAATTTTTTGCAAAAGAAAATGTCGCGCCGCGTTTAACCCGCTGGCGGGAAAAATTTGGTTGGTTGACGCATTATGGCGTTGATGCAGTGTTAGTGATTCGCTTTAATAAACAATTTGCGAGCCTCACACCCGACGACTTTGTTCAACATATTTTAATTGATGCGCTCAAGGTAAAACATGTGATCGTGGGTGATGATTTTCAATTTGGTCGTGGGCGTCAGGGCGATTTTAATTTTTTGCAAAATAAAGCAAAAAGCGCGGGATTTTCCGTAGAAAATATGCCAACTTTGTTGCTGGATGGTGAGCGGGTGAGTAGCACGCTCGTTCGTAATGCACTAGCCAACGCAGACCATGAAAAAGTAGAGCGTTTACTGGGACGTCCATACACTATGCAAGGTCGGGTTGTTTATGGTGATAAACGTGGGCGAACCATGGGTTTTCCAACTGCAAATATTTATTTGCATCGGCATATAACACCCGTGCAAGGTGTGTATGTGGTGCGTATGCATGGGATTCACAATAAAATTTTGCCTGGCGTTGCCAATGTTGGCATACGTCCAACAATCGGTGGCACCCGTAGCTTGTTAGAAGTACACTTGTTTGATTTTGCCGAAGAGATTTACGGTCGTCAGGTGCAAGTCGAATTTTGTAAAAAATTGCGTGATGAAAAGCGTTATCCAAATTTGGATTTGTTGATAGAACAGATTTTTAAAGATGCCAATGAGGCACGAAACTATTTTAAAGCGTGTGGGGAATTGTAATGAGCGATTATAAAAATACCTTAAATTTACCGAAAACTGATTTTCCTATGAAGGCTAATCTCGCAGAGCGTGAGCCGCATATTTTACAAAAATGGGAAACATTAAATTTATACGGAAAAATGAGGGAAAAAAATAAATCACAACCCAAATTTATTTTCCACGACGGTCCTCCGTATGCCAATGGTCACACGCACATGGGTCATGCAGTTAATAAAACATTAAAAGATATCGTGGTGAAATCCAAAACTTTCTCGGGCTTCAATGTGCCCATGGTTCCTGGTTGGGATTGTCATGGTTTGCCAATTGAATTAAAAGTTGAGAAAAAAGTCGGAAAGCCGGGACATAAAATCAGTGCGACAGAATTTCGGCAAGCTTGTCGTGATTATGCAAAAACGCAAATTGATATTCAGCGCAGTGAATTTAAACGCTTGGGTGTGCTTGCGGATTGGGAAAATCCTTACATCACCATGGATTTTAAATTTGAAGCAGATACGATTCGCAGTCTTGCTAAAATCATGAAAAATGGCCATCTGCAAAAAGGATTTAAACCCGTTTATTGGTGTCTGGATTGTGGATCCGCTTTGGCAGAAGCAGAAGTTGAATACGCAGATAAAGTTTCTCCCGCCATTGATGTGCGTTTTAAAGTCGTCGATGAAGCAGCGTTTTTAAAGTGTTTTACGAAAGTGACGAAAGAAGGACAAGGGCCGATTTCTGTGCCGATTTGGACGACGACACCGTGGACATTGCCAGCCAATCAAGCGGTTTCATTAAATCCACGCACGGATTATGCGTTAGTCTCAGCAGGTGATGAACGCTTGCTGATTGCAGAACCATTATTAAATCAAGTGATGCAACGTTACGAAATTAAAAATTTTCGTATTTTAGCAAAAGCACCAGGTGAAGCATTTTCTGGTGTGAAATTACAACATCCATTTTACGAGCGCATCGTCCCGATTGTGTTAGGTGATCATGTCACGATGGATGCAGGAACCGGTGCGGTGCATACAGCGCCTGCGCATGGACAAGATGATTATGTGATGGGTAAACAAAATAATTTACCCTTAGATAATCCTGTCGGTGATGATGGTTGCTTTATTTCAACGACACCGTTATTTGCGGGCGTGCATGTGACAGCTGTGAATGATCGCATCATTGCAGAACTCGAAAAAAACAACGCATTATTGTTTAACACGAAAATTACGCATAGTTTCCCACATTGCTGGCGTCATAAAACACCGTTGATTTTTCGTTCTACGCCACAATGGTTTATTAACTTAGATCAAAATGGTTTGCGCTTGATGGCGTTAGCGGCTATCGAAAATGTGCATTGGGTGCCTGATTGGGGTCAAAGCCGTATTTTCAATATGGTTGATAAACGTCCTGACTGGTGTATCTCCCGCCAACGTACTTGGGGCGTGCCAATCGCATTATTTTTGCATAAAGAAACAGGTGAGCCACATCCTGATTCTGCAGAGCTTATGGAAAAAGTTGCAAAACACGTAGAGCAAAAAGGCATTGAAGCATGGTATGAACTTGATGCGAAAGAATTACTTGGCAAAGATGCAGAGCACTATTCAAAATGTCGCGATATTTTAGATGTGTGGTTTGATTCTGGCGTCACACATGAATGTGTGTTGACACAAAATCCTGATTTAGGTTTTCCTGCTGATTTATATTTAGAAGGCTCCGATCAACATCGCGGTTGGTTTCAGTCATCGTTGTTAACCTCGCTCGCCATTCATCACAAAGCACCGTATAAAACAGTGTTAACGCACGGTTACGTGATTGATTTGGAAGGCCGCAAAATGTCTAAATCATTAGGCAATGTGATTCAGCCTGAAAAAATTATTCAAAAAATGGGTGCTGATGTGTTGCGTTTGTGGGTGGCATCCATTGATTATCGCGCGGAAATTAATGTCTCAGATGAAATTTTAACGCGTACATCTGAAACGTATCGTCGCTTGCGAAATACGGCACGCTTTTTGTTGGCCAATTTAGATGGGTTTGATCCAGAGAAAAATTTAATTGCGCCAGAAAAAATGTTAGCACTGGATCGCTGGGCAGTGAATAAAGCACGTTTGTTGCAAGATGAAATTATCCGTGCGTATGAGTCTTATCAATTCCATTTGATTTATCAAAAAATTCATCATTTTTGTACGGTGGAATTGGGTGGTTTTTATCTGGATATTATTAAAGATCGTCAATATACCACGCAGACAAATAGTTTAGCGCGTCGTTCGTGCCAGACTGCCATGTTTCATATTATTGAAGCATTGGTTCGCTGGTTAGCGCCAATTTTAAGTTTTACTGCTGAAGAAATTTGGCAATATATTCCAGGCAAGCGCAGTGAATCGGTATTTTTAAATACGTGGTATACCGATTTGCCTAAGCTTTCTGATGATTCTGTGATGAATGAAAGTTATTGGGATAAATTGCGCCAAGTGCGTGATGCGGTGAATAAGGAATTAGAAGCGCAACGTAAAGCAGGCAAATTGGGTGCACCGCTTGAAGCTGAAGTGCAATTGTATTGTGATGCTGCATTAAAAGCTAAGTTAGATGCGTTAGAAAACGAATTGCGTTTTGTGTTGATTACGTCAGGCGCGAAAGTGCATTTGGCGAATGCACATTTACCAGCGGATGTTGTTGCAACTGAAGTGTCAGGATTGTCAGTGAAAGTTGAACCGGTGACGTATCAAAAATGTGAGCGTTGCTGGCATCGACGCGCGGATGTGGGTTCTGATAAGGCACATCCTACGTTGTGTTTGCGTTGTGTGGAAAATGTGGATGGTGATGGTGAAGTAAGGAAGTATGCGTAAGAATCGTCATTTCTGCCTGACGCATTGATTTTTCGTGCCCGTGCCCGTGTGCGTGCCCGTGCCCGTTTT
>CAZAXX010000002.1:0-2394 GCA_964489265.1 uncultured Coxiellaceae bacterium | reverse complement strand
GCCCCGGGCCCGGGGGGCGGCCCCGGCCCCTTTTTTACTACCAAAAAAAACGGTTTGCCCAAAAAAAAACCGGGCCCGGGCACGCACACGGGCACGGGCACGAAAAACCAGTTATATAAAGTACGGAGAATTGTTAAATGCAAAAAAAATCCACCGCAACGGGTTTACGTTGGCTTTGGGTGACCGTGGTTGTTTTAATTCTAGATCGTGTCACAAAATATTTAGCTTTAAAAAATTTACCACCCTATTCAGAAGTGCCAATTTTCCCGCATTTTAATTTCACATTAGCTTATAACAAAGGTGCCGCATTCAGTTTTTTAAATTCCGCATCGGGTTGGCAAACATGGTTGTTTGGTGCGATCGCCTTGCTCGTCAGTTTAGGTATTTTAATTTGGTTATTTCGTCTATCTGCACGCGATCGCTGGCTTTGCGTTGCATTAACAATGATTATCGGCGGTGCATTGGGAAATTTGTCTGATCGATTGTTGTATGGCTATGTGATCGATTTTCTGGATTTCTACGCGGCCAATTGGCATTTTCCATTTTTTAATATTGCGGATAGTGCGATTTGTATCGGCGCATTTATGTTATTTTGGGATGCGATGTTTTTTCGGAAAAAATAAATTTTTCGATCTCAGTCATCATAAAATTGAAATCAGGATTGTAAGTTAAACGGCGATAGCGTTGCTTTGAGAGTTTGCAATTGTATAAGAGATTACGCCAGAACGTATCAATTTTATCAAATGCACCATAGCGAATGTTTTTGTCATGATGACTCGCTAACGGATAATCGCCATGTTCTCCATAATGTGGATTCGCTGGCGCAACTGGCATTGTGATGTGTGAAAAACTTAAAATATTTAATTCGGGATAAACAGAATTGCGCACGAGAATGCGTTTATCGTCAAATGCTAATGGTTTGTTAGAATACATGAGCATTCGATTAAATGGATTTTTATTTTGTTTAAAATATTCTGTGCTCGCATAGCTGCAAACGATTTTATCTTCATTACTTAAAATAGCAAACAAAGGATAATTCGCTAATTTTGCGCTTCCGATTTTTTGCACTTCGTTGGCAAGCCGATACACTTGATATACTGCATTGAAAGTGACAGAACAATATTTAACGTAATCAATTTCTTTGGTGATATGAAACCAGTTTGCGCGCTGCCATGCCCAGCTGATAACGCGATGCCAATTTGTTGCAAATGCAAAAGGCGAATTGATTTTAATGGCGGGCGCAATCATGATTAAACCACTAATCAAATGATCTTCCACTGCATGATACAACGACAAACTCGCGCCTGTTGAAAAGCCAACTAAAAATATTTTTTCAACGTCTTGTTGGAGTGTTGCAATTCCATAACGCACTGCTTGTAACCATTCGGTATAATCGGTATTGAGTAATGCGCCAGGTACTGTGCCATGACCAGGCAACATGATGGATCTGACTAACATACCTTTTTCACATAAATGATCACCAATATCGCGCATGATGTAAGGTGAATCCAGTAAACCATGAATGAGTAGGGCGCCATATTTTGCTTTTTGTTTGGGTTTTAATTCAAACGGAGCGTTTGCTTCGATAATGAGTTCAGCATTATTTTTATGAAGATCTTGGCGTGTGTTTGCGATAATAACTTTTGACTGGCTAATGTAATCATTGAAACTTAAATCAAGATCATAGATTGGATAATCTATCTTCGGATCTTGGAAAAGCTTTGGATGTTTATTTGACATAGATTATAATTAATAATTAATTTATTACATTAACTGTATCATAACCCTTATGCTTAGACACGCTTGCTCGACAAAATTAATCATACGACTAACCACCTACGTCCCGCGACTTGTTCGCGGGATCCATAGCTCTTATAGATCCCACGGACAAGCCGTGGGACGTAGGGTGGGTGAGTTGATATTCGCTATGCTCCTAATTGGAGCCGCATTTGCTTTTTCCACGAGTGCCTGGGCTTTTGATACCAGTACAGCGCCGCCTGAACAACCGGCTCCGGTTGTTGTTCCACCTCCGCCTCCACCATCTTATGCAAATGCAGAATCAGCGCCGCAAGTGGCTGGGTTTGGGCAAGTTGCAACTAATATTTTAGAACCCGTTACCATCGCGTCCAGTTTTATGTCTGGTATTTCAATCGTTATTGGCATGACCAGTCTTTTTTCCGCATTTTTAAGATATATGCAGCATCGCGTGAATCCGTTGGCGCAACCGATTAGTACGGTTATTTTATTGGTGGTGCTGGGAGTTATTTTGATAGCGCTGCCGTTAATCTATAAATTAACGGAAAGTGGGATTCCGTTTTCTATGAAATAACTAGGGTTGTTGATTTTTCGTGCCCGAGCCCGCGTGCGTGCCCGTGCCCGTTTTTTCTTCGACAA
>CAZAXX010000001.1:0-98646 GCA_964489265.1 uncultured Coxiellaceae bacterium | reverse complement strand
TTTTTAAGAATCTTGTCAGTGGAATTTCTGTTCTTATTTAGTTAGAGTAGTGAGGCTTTACGCTTGAAAAGCATCAAATAATAACTTCCAAAAGAGGATGGTCAAGAATGATAGCAAGAATGAAACAGAAACAGAATAAAATTTTGTTAGAAATACTACAAGAAATGGAAGAAAGTAAAGAGCAATTGTTAACTGCATTGACAGAAAAACAAGATCTTCGTAAATTTTTATATGTTTGGCCACGTGTAGAAATTGCAGTAGAGTTTTTTCCTCAATTTACTCCTGCAATATTTGAATATGTGATGGAACGTAAGAAACATTTTTTATTACACCAACTAACAGATATTAGAGATGCAGCTGAATGTTTTTCTGCGCCTCAATATAAAGATGAATTATTTAAACTTGTGCTTGAAAATTATAAGTTTGATGAATTTAATTTAGATCTTATAGAAGAAACATTACAAACTTTTCATGAACCTAGATATAGAGATCAATTGTTTAACATTATTATTAATAAGCCTAACTGGCTAATTTGTTGGAAATTTATAAATAGCATAATAGGAGTATTTCCTGAACATCTTGATAGAATTCGTGATTATGTGTTTAAAAATGCGGAGTTTTTATTAGGTATAATACCTTTTATAGAATATGCAATAAAAGCTTTTCCAATGCATGCGGATATTTTGCAAAAAGAATCTATTGAAGCAGAAAATAAAGCAAAACAGATGAATCCTTATGGGGATCATGAAATAAGACACGCATCATGTAAGGGAATAATAAAAAACGCTCAAGAAGAAGCTCGAAAATATTTAGCAAGTAACGAAATAAAAAAGAATGATGATCAAACTCCTCTGCAAAGAAAAGATGATACGCGAGAGCCGCAGCCTTTAGTTGGTCAACGCTATCGTTTAAACGCACAACCTAATAATGCTGTAACAGCAGAGCAGCCACCGACAGTGCCAAATCAATTAGTTCGACTTTCTTCTGGTAGCCGAAATTAACTACACTACCGCAACCGTCATCCCGCGCATGCTCTTAGCGCGGCAACAAAAAAGGGGTCCATATAAGACCCCTTTCTTTGTTTTAAAATTTTTTTATTGATGCATCATCACTTTCTTGGGATCAGGAATAGTGACAATCATGTAACATGAATTACATCCTGACGGAACACACGTCACACTATTCGGAGTTGTGACTGCGCTGCAACCCCCGGTTTCGCCATTACAGGTACAATCAAATTCGCCTGAAATTCCTGTGCCGCCCCGCATTTTTGAGATGACCTTTGTCTTCGATTTTTTTTCAAAAACATAGCCATTTTTTAAAATCACTTTATTTTTTTCAATAACAACACCTTTAGGCATTTTGCCTTTGACTTGAATAGTAGATTTCATTTCAACAGCAAATACACTGGTGCTCATTAAAAGTAATGATGAAATAATTGATAAAATAATTAAGCGAATCATAATTTTCTCCATAAAATTTTAATCTGTTATTTATTAAATACTATTCTATTTGCATCCGGTGTTGGAAAAATACTGACTGGCGCAAGAGGAAATTGTTTATGTAAACTGTTTTTACAAATCAATTCGCCATCTGCACAATCCGATCCACCACCTGGACAAATTGGATTGCAAGGTAAAGAACGTTTAGCAAACATCCAATGTCCTTTCACTTTTTTCAATACCGCATTAATTGAAGGATCACCACCGCCTGTTGTTTCTACATAAGCCCAGTTTTGATTAACTTTTAAGTATTGCGCAGAAAGCACAACATTTTGATGATGTTGTTTTTTAACTTCTGCTTGCACTACAGAAAGAATTTGCGCTTTGTCAGACACATCAGCTACCGGTGAATTTGACATGACGGGAGCTTGTTTTGCTGCACACGCGCTTAAAAAAATAACCATACACAGAAGTATTTTTTTCAAAGTAACAATTCCTTTTTGCATCATTTTCTCCTTAAAGTTGTTTAATCCAGTTCTTTTTTAAAACTTCCAGGAGAAGAAATCAATCAGGAATTGCTATTTTATATAACAAACGTAATAACCCGTTGTTATGAGTTATGGGCTTATGTACAATTATTGATTTTATTGACAGTAATGGCTCAAATGCAAGGATCTAGGATTTTCATGCCAAAAAAAATTTCTGATAGATTAAGACTTCTTATTCAAAAAAAACTTCCTCCTCTTGATTTAGAACAGCTACCACCAGGTCGGCATCCTAAAAGGAGGACAGGACTTTCTCATGGATTCATTACAGGGCTGCATGGATCCTATAATGTATTCCAGATCATCGGAGATGGTTTCACATCCAAAGTAAAGCTCATAATAGATCGAAAATCTGGTCAGAAGCATGCATTAAAAATAATTAAATCACATGATACTCTTCCAGATTCTGAAGCAAAAAAAATCTATGAGAATGAATATAAGATCCTAAATAAGTTGGGCAGAGCTGATCCCGTAGAAATTATAACAGTCAGCAGAAAAACGGGTATTACTAAATATCAAATTGTCATGGACTTTGCTAAAGGTAGTATGCTTCGAGATCTGATTATTTACAAATCATTGGCATACAATGACTATCACTTAATGCAGATTTGTTTAGAAATTCTTCTGGATTTATTTACACTTCATCTGAAAGGTATATTACTCATAGATGATAAAACAGAAAATATGTTTCTTTCTAAAATTTCAGATAATCCCAAAACTTTTAAAATAACCCGTGTTGATTTTGGTTTTGCAAAAGATGGATATGATTTCATACAAGACTCAGGTTTCACAACAGGATTTAGAGGTACGCTTGCATGTGCTGCTCCTGAGTCGAAAAAGTATTGGCGTACTAAGCCTGCCACTTTCAACAGTACAACAGAGATTTATACTGTAGGGATTGCTTTAGATGAAATATTAGGAGAGATCATCAAGAATAGGTATCCTCAAATAAAAGAACTAATCAATAGTATGCTTTCAGTTAACCCGACAGATCGGCCAACATTAGAATATGCGATTGAAATCTTTGAAAAAAGATTGAGACTAACAGCAGGATCTTCTATCGCGAGATTAAAAGAAAAGTATCAACCGACAGAAACAACTGCATCAATACAGGTCTCAGTGGAATATAAACCAACGCAAATGGAAGAACAAAAACTGGTAATTAGAGATGACACAGTTATTCAAGCAGGACCAACATTATCATCCACTTCCTCAATACAAAGAAGTTTAGAATGTAAAAAACCAGTGGAAGCAGTCGAACTAAAAACTGCAATCACAGATAAGGTATTTAACCAAGCTTATGCTGAATATGAGAAAGAAAAGGATAAATTCCTTGGATTACGATGGCTGCTCGCCAATGAATCTACTTTAACAACAATTAGAAAAATAGAAAATAATAGGAATGAAAATCTAAGATATCAAAAAGTAAAAGATTTTATTTCACAAAACCCACATAGCCGATTTGCAAAAAAATTGGCGTCTGCTACGGGTGATGCTGAATTACAAAAAATTATTCAAAATGCTCCGTCTCGTTGGCGTAGTTGCATATAAGATAAAATGCCGTGCAAAGGCGCAGTAAATAACGGGCTTTTGTCATCCTGAACGAAGTGAAGGATCTCCACGTTATAATATGGCGATCCTTCACTTCGTTCAGGATGACAAAGCCTTATTTTCATGCCTTTTGAATGACAGCATAAAAAATCTACCGATTGTCTCTCTGTATTGGTGAAAGAATGGGAAAATCATATGAACGCTGGATGCAACAGTTAAAAGAAACATCTGATGCAAACACATTAATGCTACGCGAACTCGTTATACCCGGCACTCATGATTCAGCCACAGCAACTTTATCGACAAAAAGTGAATTCTCCCCTGATTGTATTCTTCACCCCTACACTCAAAAATTAATGAATTGGTTTCCAAGAACAACAAAACAAATCGTTGTTGATTGGGCAAAAGCACAAACACTATCGATTGTAGAGCAACTTGAAATGGGGATCCGCTATTTTGATCTGCGTCTTGCACTCCACCCTATTTCAAACAAACTTCATGCTTGTCACTCGTTATTTGATTTACCAATTTGCGATATTTTAAAAGAAATTAATATATTTCTGACAAAAAACCGCAATGAAATTGTTTTACTTGATTTTCAGCATTTTTATAAGATCTATGATAAAAAAATTTATCATGCATTTGCTGACAATCTATTACGAATTTTTGGCAAAAAAATTGCACCACCCAGTCACGGTCAAGATGTTACTCTAGGCGACTTATGGACAACCTCACAGCAAGTTATTATTTTACACAGTAACCTCGTTAATTTTTCGAATACCCCTTATGATAAATTTTTCTGGAAACGCGAAAATTTCTTAGACTCACCCTGGCCGAATAAAACGAATGTTGGCGATTTGGAAAATTCTCTACGCCATATTTTTCGGCAAAGAAGAATGCAGAAAAATAACAAATTCTTTGTGTTACAAGGTGTATTAACACCTGACCTGGATATGATAAAAAAAGGTGTTGGCCATTCATTTACAGGAAACTCAAATTCGTTAAAATGCCTCGCTTTACGAACAAACTCTGCGGTTATTCATTGGTTGTCCACTGCCTGCATTGAAAATCCAAATATTGTGATTATGGATTTTGTTGAACTAACCCAACATTTTTTACCGCTTACGCTGCACTTAAATAGAGAAAAAATAAAAAAAATAACTGCGCCTGGCTATAAGCAATTAAATTTTTGTGTAAGTGAACCCTTATTACAAAAAATTCCTCTCAAGAAAAAATCTAGCTTGAATTTTGAAATAATTTTTTTTCTAGTTACCAGCGTAGTTATATTAACTAAGTTACCCATTTTTCTCTTATGGGTTTATTTACTTACAAGCACAGGAATATTTTTTGCTATGAAATATACTAAAAATCATAAGAAAATTTCCGTAAATTTAAATGAAAAAAATGGAAAATTCAGCAGTCAACTTAACATCACAAAAATGTTGGAAATTGATCCAATTAACATGACCTGTCTTAATCAAGAGAAAGAAATAAAATCCCAACATCAAACAACTCGACCATTGTGCGATGTCACTAACGCATCCAAAGAGATGCCGAATTTAGAAAGGCATTCAGATAGCAGAGGATTTAATTTATAGGTCACTTCTCAAAACAAGATTGAAATTTTATAGCCTGCAACTGCCCAGTCAGCATTTTTAAATTATTTTTTCTTATTTGCGCATTACTATTGTTACTTATCAGCGTAAATGCGTATGTCATGTTATTTGAGCGAGTTACTAGAAATGATGCATCCATATTACCGAAATACATTGTCGTGCCCGCAAAGACAGAATCGCCTAACTTTAACTTGTATGGTTTCTCGCTTAATACTTTTTGATTTTCGGGGGTATTGATGTATTGATATAGCTTATAAGAATCCATAAACATGGCACTCATAGCGCCAAGTGCGGCTACTTGAAAATCTTCCAAGCTCTGCCCTGCTTCTGGTTTTTTACTTGAAACAATAACTCGCATTTGCTGATCAGCAGCATCATTATTTGATGAAGCAAAAACATAACGATAAAAACCAGCATTTTTTTCTTCGGTTTTGGAAATTAGATTTAGATTATTACCCAAAGAAATAGCAAAGCAAGGAGATTCAAATTCGTTATTCTTAGCATAAACGTTGGTTGAAAATATAATTGATATGACAAGAAGAACGTTAACTATGTGAAATTTTTTAACCATTAATTTCTCCAAATTTTTTCTATTTTTCACTCGTAATAAAGCTAAGGTTTGTTTACTATACAATCCCTCAGGAATGATAAGTTAATTAATACAACTAGGAATTTTATGCTTAGATCATTATTTTTTCCATCTAATATAAACAAATCTAAACCAAAAAATGCACCCTTACCTTTATCTGAAGAAAAGTCATATATAGTACCAACTACTTATCAAAATCCTGATCCACGCTATTTTTTGCCATATGATGTCACTGCTATGCTTGATGATTATCGAGCAGTTAATTCTGTATTAACTGAAACTGATTTGCTTGCTGCGATAGGGAATAGTCAATTTATTGTTGTAGAATATCTTACTGTGCGGCCGAAGCCTTCCATAGGCAAGGGAAGTGATTTTGCAGCCATGATTGGTTTTGATCGTCCTTTTGCGAATTTTTTACAAACGGTAGATGAAATTCGTTTTAATCAATTGCGTGATATTGTAAAGGAATTTTGTCCTCACGTGCTGAGTGATGGATTAAAAAAATCTTTATCTACCTGCAATTTTCAATCTCAATATATAATTCTGTGGCTAAATGCAACAGATCCATTAAAAAACCTATTTTCCAATTATTCACACAAAAAAACAAATTTGCATTTATTAGATCAAGCTGTCGCTCATTTTTGTGCAAACGAAAAAATTGCTGCAAATGAAATATTAGAAAAATTATTATCTTATCCCGAGCAGGCAACTCTAACCGATCTGTTTATTTTAAATGGCGCACACCTTGGTTATTTTCCCTTACGTACTGCAATCAGATCTAAATTGCCGCTAAAAACGATACAAATTATCTGGAGCCAATCTCCAGACTGTTATTATCCACGCACACTTACGAATGACTATAACGATGTCGTATATGCAGCAGACCATCCTGATCCTGCTGTATTCAAATTTTTGTTAGAAAAAAATTGGGAAAATATTCCTGAAATCTATGCAGAATTACAACGTTTTAGCAGGACTCAACAACCAATAAATAGAATGTTAAATGCGTTAGTTGAAGGAGTAAAAAAAGGTAAATTACTTTGTCCACACATGTTGTATATTCTAATCACCGCCCATGACGTCAATGTCAATTTTCCGCCTGAGATATTAGAAGAAAATATTAAACATATGTGTAAAACGCAGATTTCTAATTACTATTTTCAAGAATTATTAAAAAAGTTAAAAAACCTGGCTTTTATTGAAATATTCATTAGACACATTGTATTTATTCCTCATACCAGCTTAACAACCGCATTAACTTGTCGTTTTCCATTAAATGTTATTAAAGCTCTTGATAACAAACTCCAAAGCAATTGTGATAATTCTAATAAAATTCTTTTAGCTCTAAACCATACCGATCCTGCTGTTCTCTCTTATATATTAGAGAAGCATCTTGATCAGGCTAATGCTGCGCTACGCGAACTTAGAGCAAATAAACATAGAAATTCTTATTTAATCAATAAACTTCTTAATGAAGTTGAAGTCGTGCTAAAACAAGATCCTTTCACCTTTTTTGATTCTGCCGTTTATGTGGGTGTTTATGATGATTATCTAAAATCAGAAATAGAACCTATGACTCAGCCAGCTGATTGGATGCAAGTATATGAGCGAGAAATTTTGTTATTCTCTCCATCCTCAGTTTATGCAGAGACATTAACTCTCAAAATCCGCGCCAAGTTATTCCAATATTTTTCAGATGCCAATGTTCTACAAACATTTATGCCTGATCGTCTTCCAGAATATAATGACGCTTTAAAAAATATACTTGCACACCCAGTATTTAACATAACCTGCGAAAGAAGATTTAATTTGACTTCTGAGCAACGCGAAACATTAGCAAGAAGCTCTTCGCAAATCACAAGACAAACTATGCGGCCTGTCGATAGATTTTTGAAAGCCAACGACCAAGCGTCACCAGATTTACTTTTTGCTCAGCCACCAAGTAAAGCTACTGTTGCTACGACGATAAGCAGGCGAAGCGTATTCGGCTTTCGGACTTCTTAGATGACGTCAAACGCGACTACTGAGATGGTAGCTACACAACTTTGAAAATGACGTGGGGTTTACGTCATTGCGAGGAGCGTAGCGACGAAGCAATCCAAAAGTGCATCGCAAAGTCCACCGGATTGCTTCGCATCGCTCGCAATGACGGGGCTCTTTCTACAATTAGTATTATTTTCCAATAGGTTACCTTACCCCCACCCAGCCACCACTCTTTAAAATATGCACAAAAAAGGTGCGCTAATAGCAAAAATGCTATAAAATGCCCCCTCACGATTTATCAATAGGAAACATTTTATGATCAAAAAAATATTAGCAGCTGCGACTCTCATGTATGTAAGTTTATGCGCTACCCAAGCATTTGCTGAACCCGTTTCTGGAACATATAAATTAATCAGTGAAACCATCAGAAAAGATGCGGTTTGTATTAGCCCAGAAAACTCAGGCATTTATTTCGGAGCGGATCCTTCGACTGTTTTGAAGTACGATCAAAAAACCCATACCATGACTTTCAGCAATGCACAGAGCGTTATTGCAGTCATTACACTTAACCCTGTTACGAGCAGCGGTCATTATGAGAAAACTTTCAATCGACCGAACTTAACCGGCAAAATTACTATGGATGCTCATGCGCCGCTATCAGGCAATAGCTTTCAAGTAACTATGTTCTCTCAGCTTACCAGTGGTCAGCATTCTCAAAAATGCTCCAATATCGCAGGATTTAGCTTATAAAAAAAAATGGGGGCATACGCGCCCCCTTCGAGACGACGCTGTCATCCTGAACGAAGTGAAGGACCTCCAAATTATAAACACGGAGATCCTTCACTTCGTTCAGGATGACAAAAGCCGGGGTCAATCAGCAATTAATTTTCCAGCCTTCGCCCAATCTTCACGAGCAACTTCACTCACAACGATATCCACACTTTCCGGCGGACATTTCAGTATTTCGACGACAACCCGCGTGACTTCCTGGACAAACGCACGCTTTTGTTCCAACGTTCGGCCGGGATGCATTTCTAAACGTAAAATAGGCATAGCAACTCCTTCATAATAGATGCTCAGAATTAAGCACCGAGATCCGCAGTATTACTGAGATCCCAAAACGAATAAATATGTGATAGATTGACCCATTTAAAACCCATAGGTTTTCAATCATGAATAAATTGGCAGGCATGGCAATGTTTGTAAAAGTAGTTGAATGCGGCAGCTTCACGAAAGCGGCTGAAGTCAGCGATGTGTCTTCAACAATGGTCGCAAAACATATTCGAATCATTGAAAAACGATTGGGAGCCCGCTTGTTACATCGCACAACCCGAAGACAACATCTCACGGAAGTGGGTCAACTTTACTATGAACGTTGTAAACATGCGCTAGCCGAAGTCGAGTTGGCCGAGGCAAGTGCATCTGAACTGCATGCAAGTCCGCGCGGACTCATCAGATTAGTCGCGCCCGTCAGTTTTGGTAATCAACATCTTGTGCCGGCGTTGAGCGACTATCTCATGCAGCATCCTAATGTCGACGTTGCATTGACTCTGGATAATCGCGTACCGAACTTGATAAATGATGGATACGAATTAGGTATTCAAATCGGTGAAATTGACGCAACCGATCTGGTTGCACGACCACTGCGACCCTATCGCCGAATACTTGCCGCAGCACCGAAATATCTGGCCCAACATGGACATCCAGAACATCCAGAACAATTAAAAGCACACAGTTGTCTGGGACTTTCGTATTGGCGTCGCCACGACCGCTGGCATTTGATCGGACCCAATGCAATTGCATGCGAGGTGCCAGTTAAGGGAAGATTCAGTGCAAACCAAGGCAGTGCTTTGCGCACGGCAGCTTTACTTGGCGCAGGCATCGTGCTGCAACCGGAAATGTCATTGGTCGATGATTTTGCTAGCGGTCGTCTGGTACATGTTTTACCGGAGTGGTCATTTAGACCAACCCCGATGTATTTAATCTATGCGCAAGACAGTCGGCCCACTGCAAAGCTCCGTAGTGTGATTGAATTTTTGGTTCAACGTTTTGGACTCAGGTAAAATTGACTTGCCTATTTGTTTAAATGATAATTCACCGCTCAAAAGATTGAAAGGCAACCCGTGTTTTCAAAAAATAAAAACGTTAATCTGGATACTTTTCTAGATCCACTCAATGGTGGGTTTTCCTCTTATCTAAAAGCGACTGATCGTGCTAATTTAGCGAAAAGCTGCAGTATTCTCCATCAACACACTCACAAAATTCGCAAACGCATGGTTGAACAACTGTTACAAGCAATGCTTGATCATCAACCGAAAAAGATAGCGCACATTTTAAATTGTTGCCCAGAACTTTTATTTGCAAAACCAGCCAATTATTTTATTAATCAAATAACCAGTCAATTGACTGGACTGCAGTTTCTCACCGCAAATGAAACTATATTTAGCATAGTGCAAAAGTTGAAATGGGTGGCCGTGTTGAAAATTGTTATGTTGCCGGAGCTTCAAAAAAAACTAAATACAGCGGCATTGAAAAAGCATTGGATATTAAGCGAAGAAATATCGAAAAATGAACTTCAAGAAAAATATTTGCATGACTACATTTTTGAGCCTCTTAATGCGCTAATGAAAGATGCGACGATTCAAGTGTGCTGGGATGAAAATTTATCTGAAGCGCGAATCACTCATTTGTCTCAGAGCACGACTCATGCTCTGAATGCGATGAGGCAAAAACTACTCGAACCAAAAGAAATTCAAGATTGTGTGGATGTTTGTCAATTATTGATTGCGGCGCATCATGCTTATGATAGAAGTTATACTGCATTCAAAACTCAACACCAACGCGCTGCATTTGCAATTTGCGTGATTGGTTTTATCCAAAGTCTGGCGCATCCTTCGCTTGGAGAAATTTATTGTAACGGTCTTCAAGAACATTGTGACTCACTGGACAATCAAGCTGAAGAATTTAGATTAACTAACGGACGACCATTTTATCAGTCTCGTCAAAATATTTATTCAGGTTTTCTTTGTAATATTTTCGGCGGAGCAACATACGGCATAGCACCCAGTCCAGGTGTGAGTCGAGAAGCACGTTGTTTGGAAAAATATGCTGAGAAAATAACGCAAGCGTGTTATGAATTTACTCGGGAAATACTGCAAGACGTCCGGCGGCGAACTCCCCAGCGACTTTTGTCATCCTGAACGGCTTTTGTCATCCTGAACGAAGTGAAGGATCGCCAAATTATAACATGACGATCCTTCACTTCGTTCAGGATGACAAAAACCTTTTCAACTATAACGTTTTACGATTTTTCTTATCTGATTTGACGTGTTCATTCTTATTCAGAGAAGTGGCGGGAGTTTTAGATTCATTATCTTGAAAAGAATATCGATTTGTTGCAACTGAAACCGGCTCTTTCAACTCATTGTCACGCATCTTTTTTTGCTTGGTAATCCCATTTTTTCGTAACAAATCACACATTCCTTTATCGCCTGCCAATACTGCAATATCTAACAATGTTGTGCCATCACCCTTCAGCTCCCAGCCTGGATCCGCATCGTGGTAAAGCAATAGTTCAACAGCCTCTTTATTTCCTTGATAAACAGCACACGCCAAAGGTGAGTAACCTCTCTCATTGCACATATTGATTGAGTCATCATAAGTGCACAGTAATGCCCTTTCCAATCCTTCACCACCCGTTATCACAAGATAATGTAAAAAAGTATTTCCATAAATATCCGCTTGAGTCCTATCTATGTCGCTACGCTTTAATAATTCAACAAGGAGCTTTATTTCGTGTGGAAACTTGGATGCAATAATATGTAGCATTGTCATATCATCTTCGTCACGCCCACTCATATCTAACGTCAAATCACTAAATAAAGTCAAAAGTCTTTCTTCATACTTATGCACATCCTCTGCGGGTACTCTCCAATCATTTAATATCTTCCCTACCACATCCACTAGCCCAACATCAATTGCAACACCTAGCGCGGGTATTCGACCTTCCGGCCAACACACCAACTCTAGATCGTCACGAGCAAGCAATATCATGGCTGTTTCTGAATACCCACCATAGATAGCCCAATACAAAGCATCGCAACCAAATTTATCAATTGCATTCACATCTATCTTTTTATGGCTTAGTAATAGACTAACCATCGCTGAATCTCCTTGTCCAGCGGCTATCATCAATGCCGTAACTAAATTCTCACCTTTAACTTCACCAGCACCCTCACCTTTTCCTGTTTCTAGATTTACATCTAATTCCTTATTCTTTAATAGCTCAGCAGCGACACTCAAGGCGCCATTCTCAGCCGCGATATGCAAGGGCGCTGCTCCTGAATGATCTTTCTGATTAACTACTTCTTTGCTCGCTGTGCTAAACTGACTAGCTGCTGTAAGACATATTTCACTCAATTTGTTTTTTGTCTTTTCCGACAAACCAGGGTCATCGTTATAAATTATTATTCCTAAATTCCCCAACCCATTTTGCATAAAGATATTTTCCATTATCTTGTTCACTAGCCAGATTGTTGGAACTGGCATGATGGTAAATGTATTAGTCATACGCCAAAATAAACCACCCTCATAAAATAGATGCATCGCATGATCAGAATTTACAATGACAATTCCCATATTTTTACTTGCACTATCACTACTAAGCTCATGCAAAAAGTTTTTCAAAAAAGTTTTTTTGTTACCCGTTAATAATACAAACCTCAACGGTTCTGTCAGCGTTTGTTCCTTGTCGACTTCATTTTCTTTTTTCTTCTCTTCAGTATTTGCAAATGCACGCTCTACCCAGTGACGACTATCGGCTTGCTTTGGCAGACCACCTCTTACTCCATACACTTCCCACTTCACAGTATCTGGATATTGGTGTAAATAGATTTCACTAAAAAATCCCATTAACCTCTTCAACATTTCTTCTTCCGCTGAAAGACTATCTCCTGCGAGTGCCTGTCTAAACTTGTCAGATAATTCATTAGAATTTATCCAAAAGTCTAGCTGATCTTGTAACGTCTTTAATTCAGCTTCGGAATCTTCATCTCTTACTTTTTTCCCCAGCAGCACCAACTTCCGATCATGCACCTGAACTGCTCTAACCAGAATCCTGAGCTCTTGTACACTGCCGACCTGATATTTTAAATATGAAACTACATCATCAAATTCTTTGAATGTTCCCCTGACTAATTCTTTTTGCGCAACTTGAGTAGCTCCCCAGCAGCATCCATCCAGAGAGACGTCAAATCCAAATCCCCGCATTGCCTCGAGTATTTCTTTATCTTTCATATAGTAGCCTCTACCTACAGTATAAAGCATTTTCTATGATTTAATTGTGGGACAAGTCTAGTTGCGTTTTCGCTAAGGAATTGAATTGAATGAGGAAATCAGCGTCATTGCGAGCCCTAACACTTTTTGCAACTTTTTACCTCCCTACGTCCCGCGGCTTGTCCGCGGGATCCAGGGTGTTTGCAATGACGTTTCTATAAAGCTTAAGCTCTTGGAGATGTAACCACAGCTACAACAGGCTGTTGATTCGCAGTCGCAGGTGTAGCAGATGGATCAACAGGCGCAGGTGCAACAACAGGTGCACTCGTACTTGTCACGACATGATTTCGTAATAAACCAGCGAAAGCTTGCGATGATACAGCATCAGAATCAGCCGCACAGGTTGTCGATAATCTCGCAACAGGTTTACGACCTTTGATTTCACCTACATAGGTTATTTTTTCTCGATCAAATGCATTGGCGCTATAGACACGCACGGTAAAATTTTCAGGAAGCTTTTTTGGATCCATTGCGAGTAAATTCTCGCGAATTATTTTTTTATCTTCTGGGAAATCAAGTACAAAATCATCCTGTGTGCCATATCGTCGAGTGATATCATCCACAATTGAGAGAACTTGTTTATTTTTGGTTGTTGAATCAACATAGAAGACAGGCTCTTTTTTAAATTCCATTTGCATTTCCTGAACACTTGGATAGTGAGTCCAATCCGTTCTGATAGGAAAATTTTTATATCGTTTCATACCAAATACTTTGTCTTGTTTTTCTATTGTTTGTATTTCAAATGGTTTAAGTATTTCGTGATAGCCAGAACCACAAGGACCATCCTGATCTTCTATCGATGAAACATTAATACATTTTATGCCTAATTCTTTTTCCAGGTTTTCTATAATGCGATGCAGAAAATTATCATCTGTATTCACATCACTGCAGTCGGCCAAACTCAATATGTATTTTTCGGCGCGTTCCTTGCTGTTTTTAGCACTCATTGCTTCAGTAGCCGTAACGGAAGGTTTGCTTAAGACCTCATCTGCCTTACGTATTTGCTCTAATTGATAATTCAGATAAAACTTTTGTACATCAAATTGAAATGCAAGAAGAGAAGGCTCACGATACATGTCACATAAAGCACGATGTGTACAAGGGAAAAAACTTTCATAGTGAATAACGTCCGAGGAAGAAGCATCTTTGTTCAAATTTCGAAGCGCAAACTCAAGAAACTCTGGCGATATCAAATGTGGAAATAATTTTGAAAAAGTCTTCATATCGAGCTTTTGCAAAGCTATTGCGGTATCATCGATATCCGGTATTAAAATATATCTAACATTTCTTGGGGCAGTCATAAATTACTCGTTTTGTATAAATTTTGATATAAAATCAGATTGTTAATAGAGGGTCGCAATTATACACTATTGAGGTTAAATGTTCAAATTGAAATCACTTTTATGCTTAATTTATTACCCATAGATCACTTTATTCCGACTATTTTGGATTTATTGGCCAACGAGGCTAATTTAGTCATCACTGCCGCGCCCGGCGCAGGCAAAACAACGCGTCTGCCCCCTGCTTTGCTTTCTGCCGCACCCGGCAAAATTTTAGTGCTCGAACCACGGAGAATGGCAGCTATTGCAGCCGCGCATCGCATTGCTGAAGAAAACAATTGGAAAGTGAGTGAAGAAGTTGGGTTTCAAGTTCGCTTTAATAATAAAACATCAAAAAATACGCGCCTGATTTTCATGACGGAAGCCTTATTAGCGCGCCAAATGATTCAAGATCCTGAGCTGCAGAATGTCGATATTGTGATTCTTGATGAATTTCATGAGAGATCATTGCATGTCGACTTAACACTCGGTTTGATCCGAGAACTCCAAGAACTTGGGCGGAAAATTAAAATCATCGTCATGTCAGCGACGCTCGAAGCAGAAAAAATCAGTCGCTATTTGCTAGATGCGCCTATCATTTCAGTCCCAGGAAAATTATTTCCACTGGATATTCGTTATCAAAAAACCAGTCAGCAACTTAAAACACTACAACCTTTTTATGAAACCTTATTTCAACTCGTAAAAGAAGCGCAACAAAAAACAGTAAAAGATATTTTAATTTTTTTACCCGGCATCGCGGAAATTGAAAAAACGAAATCGATTTTACTCGCGTGGGCAGACACTAAAAATATAAAACTAGTCACATTGCATGGTAGTCTTTCGGTTGAAGCGCAACGTCAGGTTTTGCAAAAATCCTCAATACAACGAATTATTCTCTCAACCAATATCGCTGAATCGTCTGTCACATTAGACGGTGTAGACACTGTCATTGATAGTGGTTTAGTCAAAATAATGAAACTGGATTTGCGTACTGGGTTTTCGCGCTTGGAACTTTCACGAATTAGTTTATCAAGCGCCATACAACGCGGCGGTCGTGCCGCTCGGCAATTTCCTGGTATAAATTACCGAATGTGGACACCACAGGATGAAATCAATTTTAGTAAAAGTGAAACGCCAGAAATTCTGCGCTCCGATTTAAGTGAAAGCTTGTTATTTCTCGCAGCACAAGGAATTCAACAGTTTGATAAATTTTCCTGGTTTGAAAAACCGGCAGCCGTCAACATTGAGTATGCATTACGTCAACTAAAATCAACCAACGCACTGGATAGCCATAATAAACTCACTGAGCTGGGAAAACATATTTTACATTTTCCTCTACCCGTCCGTTTAAGTCGATTGCTCATCACAGGAATAGAATATGGCTGCGTTGAGCTCGCCGCAAAAATCGCTGCTCTCTTACAAGAACGAGATATTTTACGTAAGAATATGGCTTCTGAATTTCTTGGCGATAAGTTTGAATGCGACTTATCAGTTCGACTTGAAATTTTAAATCAGAATGGAAACTCATTGGCTCTACAAAATGTTATGCAAAGTTATCGCCACATCTTGCATCTTGCAAAACACTACAAATCGAACAAGCAGCCGCTAGATGAAAATGAAGCACGCCAATTATTGTTAATGCTGTCTTACAGCGATCGGCTCTGTCGTCGTCGCAAAAATTCAGATCGCGGCTTAATGGTAGGTGGTCGCGGGGTAAGATTATCTAATGAGTCACTTGTCGCAACAAGTGAATTTTTTGTTTCGCTCAATGGCATGGAAGTAGCAAGTGACGCCGAAACAGTCGTTAATATGGCGTCCGGTATTCAAAAAGAATTTATCTTTAAATATTTATCCGATCACATTACCAATAAAACTGAAATTATTTTTAATGAAGAAAAAAAGAAATTTTATCGACAGGAATTTAAATCGTTATGGGATCTGCCTATCGAGGAACCGATTCTGGCGTTGGCAACGCCTAAAGAAGTCGCTGAAAAATTACCAGAAATATTAGCAACCAATTGGTCTATGGTTTTGGCTAGCAATTCTGATTTAATGCACTGGTGGCAAAAAATTCTTTTTTTGCGTGAACAACAAGCTGTTCTTTCTCCTGAAATTCAAGCTGAATTGGCACAATTATTTGATGGTGAATTATTTAATAAACCATTCTGCCATGACATATTTATGCAAGCTTGTCTTGGCGAAAACAATATTGATACCGTCGTTAAAAAAAATCTGGTTTATTTTTTTGAAAATAATTTATCGTTGAATTTAAAAAAAATCTTGCGGGATGAACTGCCATGTCAGATAAAAGTACCGAGCGGCAGATTAATTCCTCTGCATTATACCCAAGGGAAACCACCCTATCTGGAAATTCGTATACAAGAAATTTTTGGTTGGAAAGAAACACCGCGGATTTTATTTAACAGTATTTCGATTGTGTTACATTTACTCGCACCGAATTTTCGCCCGGTACAAATAACAAATAATTTAGAAAGTTTTTGGCAGCATGGTTACGCTGAAGTGCGTAAAGAACTTCGCATTCGTTACCCAAAACATCAATGGCCGGAGGATCCGGCGGATGGTCATGCTGAAGCAAAAGGCCGGCGGAGATAATTGATTTATTATTGATAAAAGGCATGAAATTATTATAATAGCCCAACCAAATTTATAATGAGGTAACTAAATGGATGCTCGCCAGGTTGATGATCAGCTTTTTGCTCTAAAACAATATTTATTGAACCAAGAAACCGAGAATAAAAATCAGGAAGCTGCGACAGAAGCAAAACAAAAAGCGGTTCAAGAAGGAACTTTTATAGAAGATCGTGCAAATCCTGTAGATGCTAATGAACGAATACGCTTTACCGACGGCTCAGGTCTTCTTCTACCATCTCTCCCCGTACACTTAAAACAAAAATTAGAAAAAATTAAAAGCGAAGGTACTGCAATACTAGCAACACTTGCTGCAATAGACGCGATAGAACAAAATAAACCTTTCGATGAAAAAAAATGGCCTCGAACAAGCTCTGCTTTTTTTAACCTGCCTGGTTACATACAAACCATTGCACAATACACTCAGCTACCAGCCAGTGTATTGGAAAAAATGCCGCGCGATTATATCACTCGAATAGATAATTTGAGGCCGTATTTTGAAAACTTCCGAAACAACGAAGAACCAAGCATGTCTATTGATGCAGTGTTATCCGTCAGCAACAATGAGAAAAGATGGAATTTGATGTCACTCTATGCTTTGATAAAACTAAATAAAATTACCATCAAAGAAGCACTCGCATTAACTGAACCGGAAAGAAGAGAACGCGAAGCAGAGCTAAAACAACTACGCAAAACCGCAACACCCACATCACCTTGACGGTTGACGTGAACCCATACGACAAAGTGGCGGCGCAGCAACAGTAGTTGCCACTTTAATTTTTTCTGGTTTTTGCGGACTAAACAGACGTTGCATGTGATTAGCAAGATTTTTTTCCTGACAGCCTGTCTTCCATAGAGGAACACCTACCATCGAGGTAAATAGAATGATCGTCAGGAAAAGCCCGCCCAGAATTTTCCCCCAACTTTGACGACAAATTTCCTTGCCTTTGTTCAGACCGCGAAAAATATTGAGCCCTTCTCTGTGATCATTATTAATATGATTAGGATTTCTAGCCATGAACAAAACGCGAGACGCGGCAATCGTCAAATCAGAGAGTCTTTCAACAGGTATGACGTCTTTATCTTTACGTACTTGAATACAATAGGCATTGATATCTTGATAGATTTTAGTTTCTTTCTTGTTTGGATTTTTGATGAGATAATTTTCTAACTCGACGAGCAACATATTTATTTCTTGTTTCTTGACAGAAGTATCACATCTTTCCAGGTAAGTGTGAATGTGTTTAGCATCTCTCGATTCTTCAGCTTCTAAAAAAGCGACTAAAATAGCCCAATCGCAGGGTTCAGAGCGATATGGAATTTCTGGTAGTGTTTTTAGGTGTTGGACTGCAGCGCGCGCCTCAAGAAGCCTTTCTTTCGAGACACCTGCTAAATTAGCTGCTTCGAGGATGTAATCTGGTTGGGTATTCTTTTTAGGAAGTATAGCCGTTGTAGCAGCTTTGCGAGCTTTTGTTATTGCTGCAAACCTCTCTCTCACGCAAATTGCATTCACGATTATATCGGCTTCTGCCTCGATTGCTGCGAGCTCTTCTTGCGTGAATTGTCTGTTAGTGGCCATAAAGGCTTCCTTACCAGGATATTTCAATTTTAAACTCTGATCTTATCGAGTAAAACTTAAGAAACCCTTAAGGCTTTGTCCGATTTTGTCATCCTGAACGAAGTGAAGGATCTCCATGTTATAACGCGGAGATCCTTCACTTCTTCGTGGGTGAAGCAATCCAGATGACAACTATTTTTACTTTTATCCATATGATTCCAAACAATTTAAAATATAAATCATTTTACTATTTATTTCTGACATCGCATTCGCGAGTAATCTTTCTTTTTGCTGAACATACGTTCCTGGTTTGAGATCATTCACACAATGTTCTAGCATTCCCTTAATCAATTCCGTCGTCATTTCCAGATGACATTGCAAACCATAAACACGCTCATTATATTTTATCACTTGCCGCGGACAGCCTTCGCTGTATGCTAACAATTCCGCACCGTTTGGCAGACCAGGCATATCATTGTGCCAATGCATCACGTCAAATGTGTGCGGGAAATTTTTAAAAATAGAATTAGTTTTTCCTGCTTCTGTTAAAAAGAGAGGATAAACACCGATTTCTTTATTTGGACTACGCTCAGTTTGAGCTCCTAAGCTTTCACTAATAATTTGCGCGCCTAAACAAATACCTAAAACAATTTTATTTTGTTGAATCGCCTGTTTTGTTAAATTCAGTTCATCACGCAAATAAGGATATTTATCTAATTCCGTCGCGCTTTGCGGTCCGCCCATGATAATCAGAAAATCAATATCGGAAACATCCGGCAATTTTTCTCCTCGATACGTGTGTGTTGAACTAAGTTCATGACCTTGAGTGCTAACCCAATTTTCAATAACGCCTAACTTTTCGAATGGTGCATGGATAATTGTATGAATGCGCATAAGTAGCTCTGATAAAAATAGGCAAGTATAAATAAATCTGTGGCTTAAATTAAGAAATTTTTGCTAAGATTCACCTGCTTTAAAATCTATTAAAAGGATGTTTGAAATGAAAAAAATTGCAATCGCTTCTTTATTAACCGCTCTATTGGCGAGCCAAGTGTATGCTGAAACTATTAATGTTCCATTTACACATAAACTCGTTCCATCAGCGGGTTTAACAATTACTTACAACACATATGGAACCAACAAAGTAATTTGCACCACCGAAAATTTCTATAAGGGTTATGTATTTATTACCAACGACGGCGTTCTACACGATACAGGTATTGCGTATAGCGACTATGACAATCAAGAATTTTATTTCACGAGCGTCGGAAGTGATTCCTCATTAGGTGATATAGAGCAATTCCATGTTGATGCGAAAGGCTCGGTCAAGCTGGTTGATACGCACTTCAAGCCTCATCTATCCTACGCTTCTTGTTTTTACGCACCAGAAGCAGCGAAGTAAAAAAGACAATTGTCTTGCCAGCGAAAGCTGGCATGGCAATTTTTTAGCCATCAATTTCATATGCAGCCCCCGTCTCTTGGATCCTGCGGACAAGCCGCAGGACGTAGGAGTGTGAACGGTGCAAATACAGTGATCTTTTTTGTTATATACTAATAATTAGATCAATGACATGGAGGCAGCGTATGAGATTTATTGATAAATTATTTTTATTCTCGCTTGCAGGAATGTTAACAAGTTGCTCCAACACCGTATTAAATCCAAACGCCGAACGAGTTGCCGTTGTAACTGCTGTTCCGAAAAACTGCCAATTCAGAGGTAATGTTGATAGCGGAACTTCGCATCAACGAATTTCCTCACACGAAAATATTCATCGTGATCAAACAAACATAATGAAAAATCAAGCCGTCCAATTGGGCGCAAACACAATTTATATTGTTTCACACAAGATAGATTATTATTCTAATTACATTGTTTCCTCTGGTGATTCAGTACGTGAAATTCAATCGCATCAAATGAGTGGACGAGCTTATTATTGTAAGTGAGCACCTATGACGAAAAAAATTCATGAACTCACCGCAACAGAACTTCTTAATCTTATTAAAAAGAGAGAAGCTTCTGCTACAGAAATTATGCAAGCTCATCTGGATCAAATCGAAAAAATTAATCCCAAGATTAATGCATTCACACAACGCTTTGATCCAGACGAATGTTTAAAACAAGCCAAAGACGTTGATAAATTAATTGCAAATAACAAACCACTCAACAAATTAGCTGGCCTTCCTGTCGCAATCAAAGATGCATTAAATGTGAAAGGTTTAATTTGCTCTTCTGGCTGCCCTGGATTTTATAAAGAAAAAGCAACAGAAGATGCCACACTCGCGGCTCGATTAAAAAAAGCAGGCGCTATCATTTTAGGACTGACTAACGTTCCAGAAATGTGTCGCGGCGGTGATTCTGATAATTTAATTTATGGCAGAACGAATAATCCCTATGATCTTGCTCGCACATCGGGCGGAAGCAGTGGTGGTTCTGCTGCATTATTAGCAGCAGGTGGCGTTCCACTCGCGATCGGCGCAGATGGTGGCGGCAGCATTGTGCAACCGTCGCATTGCTGTGGCATTGCGGGATTAAAACCATCACATAATTTATTACCTTCAACGGGCACGATTGGCGGCAATTCATTCGGTCTCATTCATTCAATGATTTGTTATGGGCCCATGGCGCGCTCCGTCGAAGATTTAGTATTGGGCTTATCTGTATTAGCAGGCACAGATAATGTCGATCCTTACACTTATCCAGTCGCGTTAGAAGCAGCAAAACCACTTAAAACAATTCGGGTTGCGTATTTTACTGAGAATGGTTTTACGCCAGTTGATAATGAAATAAAAGAAGTTGTGAAAAAGGCTGCGCTTTCATTGCAAGGTGAAGTCGAACTCGTTGCAGAAGATAAACCAAACTGCATTGGAAAAGCATTTCAACTGCATTGGGATCTTTTTCTAGGTTGTGATCATGGCAAAGGCTTTAAAGAAGTTTTAGCTAAATTAGGCGTGACCAATCCGTCTTGGGAATTACAGGAATTTGTGCGTCAAGCAGAATTATGTTCAATGTCAGTGACTGAACTCTATCAACGCATCAGTGACATTGATGCCTTTCGAGCAGAAATGCTTGCCTTTATGCAAAATTATGATGTTTTGATTAGCCCTGTTTTTCCAACGGTTGCAAAACCACATGGAATTGGCATAAAAGCAATTAGTGATTTTTCTTATGCAATGGCTCATAATCTCACCGGCTGGCCAACCGTCAGTATTCGTTGTGGCACATCTTCGACTGGACTTCCAATCAACGTACAAGTAGCGGCAAATCGTTGGCAGGATCAAACAGCCTTAGCTGTTGCAGCGCAACTTGAAAAAATCTGGGGCGGTTACCAACCTCCTTTGTCTTTATAATTTCTGAGATCAAAAATGCTTTTATTTACCGTTATTTTAATGGATATATTAACAGGAATGGAGTTTGACCTGTTTGTACCAAGCTTTCCTGAATTAAAAAATTTTTTCCAAATTTCACCTTTCTGGCTTGAGTTATCACTTTCTGTCAATTTTATTGGTTACTGCATCAGTTTATTCATCACAGGTGAATTAGCGGATCGCTTTGGTCGTAAACCGATTATTGTGACAGGACTCGCAATTTTTATTGTGGGCAGTATTTTTTGTTTAACAACGCATTCCTATTATTTATTTTTGTTGGGACGTTTTTTACAAGGTCTTGGAATCGCAGCGCCTGCTATTTTAAGTTTTTTGATTATTGCTGATTTATACACAGTTAAAAAACAACAATTTTTGATGGCGATGTTAAATGCTTCTTTGAATACGGCGGCTGCGTTTGCACCAGTCATAGGAAGTTACATCACGCATTATTTTCACTGGGAAGGGAATTTTATAACGTTGCTTGCGCTGGGAAGTTTAGTTTTTTTGATGACGCTCGCTTTTGTGCCGCATGTGAAATTACCGGTAGTGCAAACTAAATCTTTATTACAAGGTTACACGGAAATTTTTAAATCAAAATCATTAATTTTACTGATGATCTATTTCACTTTGATGTTTGTTCCCTATTGGGTTTTCGTGGGAATTTCTCCTCTGCTTTACATGAAAGATTTACATGTTAGCCTGCAGCATTTTGGCTATTATCAAGGCTCACTTGCTTTGGTATTTGCACTGGGAAGTTTGCTGTTTGGATTCCTGATCCATCGATTTGACCATAAAAAATTATTATCTTTCTCTAATCAAATTTTTATATTGAGTTTGATTGGAATTTTATATGTTACTTTTTGGAATGGTCATAATGCGTTATTAATTACACTGGCATTTATTCCTTTTGTAATCGGCCAAGTAATACCAGGAAACATACTCTACCCGCTTTATTTAAATTTAATGCCAGAAGCAAAAGGTCGTCTAACTGCACTGATTCAAGGCGGAAGATTAGTTTTCGCTTCAATTGGCCTACAAATTGCGGGTTATTTCTATGATGGTACATTTTACAATGTCGGAATTATTGTGAGTACCTTTGTGTTTTTTGGAATTCTGATGATGATTTATGTGCTTAGGCAATGGAATTTTATTAATAACGCCAAATAAAATTACTTGGAATTTATTAATAATTGATTTAGTGTTTGCAGCTAGCTATATATAAATGGAGTTTTTTTTGAAAAGAGTAATATGGATATTATTTTTTAGTTTTACTGTAACTGCAAATGCTGCAACCGATGTTAAGCTTCCCAACTACGCTGCTATTGACTTATTGTTTTGGCAAGTAAGAGAAGGTGGTGCTGACAACTGGAGTAAAACTATCACAGCGCCAGGCGCACAACAGACTGCTGAATTGCATGAAGCGCCCTTCAGTTGGAACACAGGTGTCAGACTTACTCTAGGGCATTTTTTTGCAAAAGACAGTGACGCTATCTTTGCTCTAACACATTACAATGCAACTGCAACAGATCAGGCATCAGGAATTGTTTATTCTTCATTAGATGCAAACTATTTCGCAAATAATACTGATGGCGCACACTTTGGTCCTTCATATCAGAGCGCCAATATTAATTGGAAAATTTATTACAATACTTTGGATACTGAAATAGGCCATTATTTTCCGATTGATAATGTCTTAACACTACATCCACACCTGGGTTTAAAGTTTGCTTCCATCAATCAAGATATCAAAACCAATTGGTTTAATCCGACAACAACAACTACATTCACGACTGCCTCTGAAAATCTTAAAAATAATTTTTCAGGTGTGGGTCCTGTGATGGGTGTTGATTCGCTGTGGCCAATCTATTCTGGGCCAAATCAATCATTCGCGGTTATTGGTAATTTTGCAGCTGCGTTAGTGTATGGTGTCTGGACGTTCAAGGATGTTTATCACAATAACCAACCGACAACGATCACTGTCAACAGTAACAGCATCAGAGGATTGAGTCCCATGTTGAATGGTTTACTCGGCATTCAATGGGATAAAAAATTTTCCACTTCTGAATTAAACATTCGCTTAGGCTATGAAGAACAGATTTGGTTTAACCAAATGCAAATTTATTTCCTGGACACAGGAAAGATGAATCGATCAACCACGTTACAAGGTTGCAATCTTCAAATTAAATTAACTTATTAAGATTATTATGCGAAAACAAATTTACTGTTCTTTAATTTCATTGATAAGTGCAATGGTTTTTTCTGCACATGCAGAAGAACCGTCACAATCCATAAAACCATTTGCTGACTTTCTTTATTGGCGTGCAGCAGAAACTAATTCGAGCTGGGCGACTACAATTACTTTCCCGAGCAACACGATAAATGTGATACAAAGTCAACCCAACTTTAACACGCATGCTGGTGTTAGGGTTGGTTTATTATATTCACCTGGCGATCACTTTTGGGATACCAAATTTTCATACACCTATTTCACGACTCAAACAAATAGTAATATTCATCTTGGTTTACAACTTGTTTCATCACTCTTTTTTAGTGGATCGTTTTTCATTAGCAGCAATTTATTTTTTGGTGGAATGAGTACGTGGGATTTAACCATGAATATGGCGGATGTTGAAATTAGCCATGCATTTCATCCCACGCCAACTTTAACGCTATCACCAAAAGTCGGCATAAAAGCAGGCACAATTAATCAATCGATTAATATTAATTGGAATGCGTTTATCTACCATTCAACAGAGAAACTTACCAATAATTTCTCTGGAATCGGTCCCAGTTTTGGTATCAATGCGGACTGGAATTTTATCAACAATTTTAGTTTAGTCGGCGATGTTTCAGCTGCGCTCATGTATGGGAAATGGAAAGATAACGATATCTATCATAGACCCGCAACGTTATTCACAACTGCTACAACCATTTCAAGTGGTGCTAATGACTCAAGACTAGGTACTGCGATGCTGGATTATTATTTAGGGCTGCAATGGCGTCATCGTGGAAAATCTCATGTCACCGTGCGACTTGGTTATGAAGGACAGTATTGGCCCAATCAGTTACGTTTGATTGCAGTTCAACAATTGCGAACATTCGGTGACTTAACTTTTCAAGGTGCGACATGCAACGTTACCATCAATTTCTAATTTTCAGTATTTTATTTTTTTGCGGGACAGCACAAGCAAGCGGGATTTTTATTGATGCTTTACGATGGCGCGTCACTGATACAAATGACTGGGTTTACAATAATAGTCTTACTGTGCCTAATCAAATTCTCGATTATAAAGGAATTGAATTTAATTATAATACGGGCGTCAGAGTGGGTGGTTTTTATGAAAAAAATAATAACGATCTTTTATTAGCGTACACGCATTTTTATACGACAGCGCGTGATTCTGCAACAGGTAACTTACAACCGAGTTTCATTGGTAGTGTCACTGCAAAACCATCGCCTGCATATTTATATACGTCAGGCAATGTTTATCAAAAAATTAATTACAACGTCATTGATCTTGCTTTGGGTCGCTCGTTTCACCCAGCACAAGCAATACGATTGCACCCTTACATTGGCATCATGGGCGGCTGGATTGATCAAACGATTAATGCACAATATTACGGCTCGACATCTAGCAATGAAGAACTCATCAATGATTTTAAAGGTTTTGGTCCTAAGATTGGTATCGAGACAGAGATTCAGATAGTTGATTATCACAATCTACAACCACAACTCTTTGCTTCGTTTGCAACAGCTTACATAATCGGCAATTGGCATCTCCGTGATTCCACCTCTGTGATTCCGAGTAGGACTATTAATGTAATTAGCAGCAACCCTCGCATGGGCGCAATCACGTTACAAGGCGCGATTGGTTTCAAGTTAGATTACAAACAATTACAAGTGAAACTCGCTTATGAAATGAATGATTGGCGTGATCAAAATCAGTTTTTTGATAATGACACGGGTGCTCACAATAATGATTTAATTTTACAGGGATTCACGTTGGGGATTAATTATAATTTTTAGTCATTGTCATTACAAAAACGTTGTCATCCTGAACGAAGTGAAGGATGACAAATGCCTCGTCAGGACAAGTTATTTATTCCTAATCACCTGCGCAATCCCTTTAATCACATTCCGCAACCAAACCGAACCACTTTCCGCTTCTGCCCACGGATGCCACATTTGCGCTAATTGACTTTTGGGAAAATTAAACGCGCAATCCTGCACGGAAAAATGCAGTATGCTCGATACTTCATTTGCAATACTTTCCGGCACAGTGGCAATTAAATCAGTACACTCCAACGTATAAATGGCTGGCATGATATGACTTACTCGCAACGCAACATTGCGTTGATAACCCTGTTCTTCAAGCATACGATCAACCACAGGCGGGACATAATTTCCAATTGGCATGAAAGATACATGTTTTGCAGCGAGATATTTTTTTAACGAAATTTTTTGTTTAAACAGCGGATGATTCGGTTTACCAATACAAACTAATTTTTCTTGCAACAACACATCATGTGGAAATTTAACTTTGGTTGCAGAAGGATGAATAGAACCAATTGCTAATTCAACTTCTTTTTCTTCTAACATTGTTTTTTCAGCAAACAATGGAATATTTTTTATATGTAATTTAATATGCGGCGCATGTTCTGCAAGATACGCATATAACGGCGGCAGCAAAATAATCGCTGCGTATTCTTCCATACCAATCACAAATAATCGCGTACTCGTCGCCGGATCAAATGGATTATTTTGCAAAATGTTTTCTGCTTGCGCGAGAAATTGCTTGATCTCAGGACGTAACGCTTCAGCACGCAACGTTAAAATCATCTGCCTGCCATTTTTTACCAATAAATCATCCTGAAATAAATCTCGCAATTGTCTCAGGATATTACTCATCGCCGATTGCGTGACACACACTTTATCGGCAGCACGCGACACATTACTTTCTGTCAGCAAGGCATCCAACGCAACCAGCAGGTTTAAATTCACTCTTGATATATTCATAAAATAAATACTTCGGATCAAAACAATAAATTTTAAAAATTCATGGCGGCATCATAAGCTATCCTCGAATCAAAAAACAAGCAATTTAGAGGAGATTTGTATGATTAATAACCGACCCCATGCTAATAATACCTGGCAGTGCTGCCAAATAGATGACTTGCAAGCAGGCGATATCCTCTTGTTTCGTCCTAGTAAACAACAGTATTTTGTCCAAAAATTCATTATGTTATGCCAAGCATTACTGAATAATAAACACGGTCATTACGATACTGTGCACGCGGGTATTTGCACTGGCAGAAATGCGGCTGGGCAACCTATGCTGGCGCACATCACAGTCGTGCCAAATCGTCCAAACCATTATGTACACGAGCCTTTGCAAAGCATGCTCGATCGTGAAGGTGGTGATCGAGCATTTCTGGTTTACAGATCATCCGATATCGCTTTTGCTGAGCGATTGAGCCTGCATGCAACTAACGTGAAGCAATTCAACTGGTCTATCCCATCAGCTGCGCGCAGCATCATTCCCTGCCCACGATTATTTTCTCGTGCAGCGACTAACCCATTGTCGACAAACACGTTTTGTTCTCAGTTTGTCGTTGAGGCAATGAAAAAAGCATCTCCGCAAAACTATAGTCAACTACACGATCACAGCAGTCCAAAAGCGTTGGAAAGTTTTCTGAGCCAACACGCGGATTTTCAAAAAATGTGTCATTTAGGAAAAACACCGTTTGCTGAACTGGAAGCTGCTATCTTGAAAGAATTAGCACGTTTATCGACACAAACTTCCGTAGCCGCCCAGCAAAAATTTCAACGAGCAAACAGCATGTACAACCAATGCTTGCGCGAAAGCAGAGAAATGCGATTGAGTGAAGCGGACAAAGCAGCGTATATCTTAAATGCGCTGTTACCAATCTTTAAGGAAAATACTGGCGGCAACAGAGTGACGCCGACTTCATATAAAACGATTAGCTCATTTGCACGGAATATTGGGATCTTTAAGCATTCGCCAGTTGTCTTTCCAGAGACAAAACAGAGCGATCTTGCGTATAGATTGGTATAATCAACAATAGCGTGTCATCCTGAACGAAGTGAAGGATCTCCATATATAAGGAGATCCTTCACTTCGTTCAGGATGACAAAGACCAAACATGGGGAACTTCATCAAAATGCCAGCCATCTTACGCAGCGTTTTATTTGGATTGATCGCATTATATTGTCTAACCTTAGATGGCTGCGCTGCAACCGCACCAAATATTTCTATTCCACCCACCGAACCTTCAAGCGCGTATTTAAATCGAGTTCATCCGCGCGTAGTGCTGGTATTAGGAAGCGGCGCTGCCCGTGGTTTTGCACATGCAGGCGTACTAAAAGTACTGGAAGAAAACCATATACCGATTGATATGATTATCGGCACAAGTGCAGGAAGTATTGTTGGCGCACTCTATGCAGATAATCCAAACGCAGCTTCGCTACAACAGCTGTTACTCAATTCACCGCGCAAAGATGTCATCGATTTTTCTGTTGATCTGCCACACGGTCTCGTCTCAGGCAATGCGTTACAAAATTTTTTAGTCACGCATTTACATGCACGCAACTTTAACCAATTACGCATTCCCTTTATCGCGATCGCAACTGACTTAGGCAGTGGGCAAATGCATGCGTTTAGTAGCGGACCTATTGCACCTGCAGTTAATGCTTCAAGCGCTCTGCCGCCACTCTTTCGACCTGTAATATTGTATGGCCGCACTTATGTGGATGGTGGATTAATCGATCCCATCGCAGTGGATGTTGCAGAACGCTTTCATCCACAAGTCATCATCGCAGTCAGTCTCAATTTTCGTTTAGACCGAACGATGCCGACGTACAGCACCAGTGTTTTCTTGCGTAGCATTGATATTATGTCAATGCATTTAAATGAACTCAGCGCGAACAAAGCGCAAGTCATTATCCGTCCTGAACCGGAAGATATCGGCACGTTTGATGGTAGCAAGCGTGCTTACCTTATGAAAATGGGTGAAGATGCTGCGCGTAAAGCATTGCCTGAGATTAAACGTTTATTGAAAGCCTAGGTTTTTTTTAGCGAAACTTGCTGCTTTTGAGCAACTACAGCATTCACATCATTGATTGCAGTTTGCGTTTTTTCTATTTTCTTAAACGCATCTTTATAAAAAGTTTGAATAGCCTGACTGCGATCAAACAACCCTAAAGAATTCGAGCTTCCTTGACGGCTGTCAACAATCGGCATAATTTCTCGCATTTTCTCTACAGAACTTTTTCCATTTGCATGTATGATATCCCAAACAGCTTTCACTCCGCCTGGAACCTGCATCGATTTACCCTCAATTTCAATTGTGTGTTTGCTATAACCTCCACTCAATTTCCATTCGCCAGAGTTTTTTTCTTTAATACTATTAGCAATCTCTTCGAGACACTTCGCTGCTAATCTTTCTGTGAATGCATTAGCAATATTTAAATGACCATTTTGTACGGCTACTTGCAAAGGTGTCACGCCAATACTATTCGGTTGATGCATGGCATCACTGTTTAGTTTCTCAAATAAAACATCAATCACATTCTGGTGACCATTGGCCGCTGCCATCCATAATGGTGTGTTACCAAAACTATTGACTGGATTACTATAGACACCCTCTTTTTCAATCAAAAGTCTGACTATTTCTGCATAACCGTGCGCTGCAGCCAATAATAGTGGGACAGCGCCGTTCGAATCAGGCTGATTGACTGCATCACTACTTAATGTTTCTAACAATTTTTTAACTACGCCAACATTTCCTTGCTCTATTGCCAAATAAAAGTCTCGCAACTGAGCGGCTTTCAGCATTTGAACAATTCCTACATGGCCTTGTTTCGCGGCTATGGAAAGCGGAGTCCAACCCAGTGCATTGACGACCTGATCAATCTTCACTTTGCCTGTCTGAAGCAATGCAATTACAATTTCTATGTATCCTTTATTAACCGCGAGAGCAAGTGGAGTCCAACCGCCTTGATTTGCTTGATCAGGATTTACAATAGCGTGAGGGCCGATAGAATATTTAAGTAGAGCTTCAACGACTTTTAGATTTCCATTTTCAATGGCACGAGTAAGAAGTGTCTGGCCCTCTGGATTAAATTGATTAGGGTGCACCTTACCGCTTTTAATCAAAATCTCAATAACGTCAATAGACTCATTAGCGATAGCCTTAGAAAGTAGTTTGTTAAGCTCTATCGAGTCAAAAGAGTTTGTATTTTGAATGATGAATTCTATAACTTTTGATTTTGCTGGATGTGCAGAGTGGGTATCAAGCAAACGGTAGATTACCGTATTAATTGTTTCTGCATTTATACCCGATAATAACAACGTAGTATCAAACTTCAAATCGTCTTTTAATCTATTGAGAACCTCTTGATTTTTTTGCAATGTATGTTGCATCAATTTGATGTTTTTGATTTGCGGATTACTAAGCAATGGTGGTGTAACTTTATCATCAGTTAAACGATATGTAATTTTTAATAAATCCTGATTAATGTCTTCCAAATTTTTTTTTGCTTCATTCAAAGCAAATAGCATTTGAGTTTTAATATCAGATGGTGACACCGTTTGGTTAATATAAGCAATGCGGTTATTTATTTCCGCCCAGCATTGCAAACGGTATTTGCTGAATTTTTGTTGTTTGGTATATATATCAAAATTGAGAGAAAAATTTTCATTGCTGTCTAATGCTGGTCTGATTCCCATATTTATATCTAATAGTGCAACACCGTGCTGGTAGACATGGTAAGTCATTCTTGAGTTAGAAAAATTTTTTTCCTCAGCCATGGCTTTTTGATAAGCAGCCAGATTTTCTTTTTTTACACCTAGTAATTTGACTACCTTATCGTCAGAGCCAACAAACATGGCCCCCAAGTTAGAATCCTCTGGAAGCACTAAATCTGTAAAACCTTTAACTGTAATAGCCTGTGCCATTGGATTGGCATAGATACAGCGTGCGAATTCTGTTAGGTAAGTTGATGCTCCATCTTTTCTGAAACCAATTTCACAACCATGAAGATCTATCTGGCTGACTTTATCAAATGGAAATTGTAATTTTACTAGCAAATCATAGAATTCTTTTGGGTTTAGTTTTTGTTGGCCATATTCTCGAGCTCCTGCATGACCGATAAATGTTACCCGCATTTTTTCTTCGTTTGCATCATGAAAGAAACCAGGCTCAAGACGATATAATTTTTCACCATTACGAGCAGCCATTTGTTGGCATAATTGTAATATTGCTTCATCATCAGTGGACAAAATTACCAAAGGCATAATTCATATCCATTCTAACGAATTACTAAAATCCTACTGTTGATTCTCCCATACATAAGTTTTACAGCTATAAGTTTGCTGTGGATCATTCATCCACTCTAAAAGATCGCTACCTTCCCAAATTAGGTTCTTATTTTTTTCTGCAAAAATAGTTGCGAAAGACAATTCAGCATGCGTCAGATCAGAACGATTAATACCGTAAATTTTCCATTGGTTTTCTATGGGCGGGACGATAAGTGTTATTTCACAACTTAAGTATGATGGTATGTGAATGTTTATCGTTCTATGATGAAATTCAGCAAAACAACGCGCGAGATGGTGCGCGAATACAGCCATGAAATGATCTTGCGTTATTTCTGATGTTAAGAGATAAATATCTTGAATTGAATCAGGCAACCCTGATTCAATTAAATTTGCCGCATATTCTTCAGGCGTTATATTTTTTTTAAAAAAGTGTTGCTCGATGTCGATTACAAAATAGCGCTTATCGTCTGCATCAGCGTGTATTTTTTGGAGATATTCCGCAGCTTTTTGATTATTTTCATTTTTATTCATGAGAATGAGCATGATTATTAGCTCCTCTTGAATAGCATAATCTTACGATTATTATAGCATAAGCTGCGTAATATATTATTTCGACTTAGAATTCTGGTGACATGCCGCACATCCATAACCTGAGTTAAATAAAATTCTTTGATTTGGATTCGTTGCTAATTTTACATTTTGAAAAAATTTCACATTACTCTGTGCATTCGCAATTCGATCTTCCAACAAAGTACGGTACGGCCATGATGAATAATTTGAGGCAAGTGTCGCATTGCGATAAATTTTGATAGCTGTTTGCCACTGCCCTGCTTTCACCAACATATCACCCATATTTAAGAAAAATCCTTCGAAATTGTATGGTGCGATCCAGGAATTCCAGCATGCGCGTTTAGGACCAACTTGTGTTTCATATTTCATGAATGGTGAAAAATCCGGATTAGCATGCGAAACAGGTTGCAGCGCGCATAAATCAAGTGTATTCCACTGCCATGCCAATCCTTCTTTAAATTGCTTGGATTCCGCAGGCATGCTAGACATCACATAGCCGCCCGTAAAATAATTAAATTCAGGCCACATGCGTATCGCTTTTTTTAACGTAAAGTAGCCATGCACTTCCTCTCGATCATCATGAAAAATACTGCCTGTCGCTAATTGACTATCACCTAAAAAGCCAAGATAACGCGCTTCATCAGGCGCTAATTCCACAGCATCTGCAAAATAATATTGACTTAAAATACTGTTATCAACAATGGTTGGAGGAATATCTTTTAGACGAGCTCGTTCGGTTAATTGCCAAATATGTAAAAATCCTAAATGCGCAGCAATTTGTGGGTCATGTGGATTTTTAAGGTAGGCTGCCATTAACAATCGTTTGGCATTATCAATTTGATAATAGTCACCTTGATGTAATGTGATCCAAAATTTATTTTGAGCGTCTTTCGCTAATTGACTATCACTTGCGATGGGTTTTTTAGCAGGCGTCGTAAGCACAGCGATATTTTCACATCCTGATAAAAAACCGCATGTCATAAAAAGTAAAATCCATTTTACCTTCATCATCTGTAACTCCTTTATTTTTCAGTTACGATAGTTCCAAAACCTGTTTCTGGATCCACTGTTCGTTGCAAAGTTGAAGATAGTGGAACGATAGTCACCTCAGCTGTCAAACCAACTTTTGCATTATCAACATGTCCTGCAATACCATTAAATTTTTGATTAGCAAGCACCGCGTGTGCATGTGTGTAATAACCATTTTTATTTCTTGCAATATTACCATTCAAACTTGCCAATTCGAAATATCCATTCAATTGCGTCAGCTTAGGCTTATCTTTAGGATTACTGGTAAAATAGGCGAGCGTTGGATTATGTACTTGACCTAACGCTGAAATACTTGCCCCTAATAGCTTCGCGTCTTTTGCGCAAGCTGAAATACTTGTTAACAAGTCATCGTCGGTATTCAACACCAGAATAAATGGTTTTTCGGTACCGATTAATTTATTACAAGAATTTTTATTGACTGCTGCAGGTTGACCAGCAAAAATTGTAGTAGACATTAATAAAGTAGAAAGCGTTAACAGTATTTTCTTCATGGATTTTTCTCTCTTAGTTGTTCGCTAAATCAAATAATAATAATTCCGCATCATCATAACAGACTATTTCTAGTTTTACCTCTTGAATTGCAGCACCATCACCCGGCAACAATTCCTGATTATTTAAGGTGATTTTTCCTTTAATCAGCTGTAACCATGCTATTCGATTATTAGAAAGCGAATAACTGATTTCGCTATTTTTTGTTAGATACGCCGCGTATAAATTCACGTCTTGATGAATCGTAATGACATTTTCTTTTTCTTGATTCGAACCTAACAATATCCATTCGTTAATTGATTTATTAATTTTGATTTGTTGATACTCTGGTTGTAAATTTTTAGTTTTAGGAATAATCCATATTTGCAAAAAATGTAATAATTCATTTTTAGAATGATTAAATTCACTGTGTTCAACACCAGTCCCTGCTGACATTTTTTGAATTTCACCCGGCCTAATAACAGAACCGGTACCCATACTATCCCGATGCTCAAGCGCACCTTCAACAACGTATGAAATAATTTCCATATCACTATGAGGATGTCTATCAAAACCAAAACCGGCTTGCACGGTATCTTCGTTTATTACACGCAGACTCCCAAAACCCATAAAATCAGGGTCACGATATCCTCCAAAGGAAAATGTATGCAGACTGGTTAGCCAACCAAATTGACTTTTTCCTCTCGCTTCGCTTTTACGGATGTAGATCATGCTTGGCTCCCGGATAATGGCTCGGTAATGGTAATTATAATATAAGACAACCTATTTTTGACTATTCAATTGGTTATAAAGGTGAATAATCACATTAGCAATATAAGCTATACTTATTAATAATGCGCAACATATATTGAAAATGAGAGGACTTCAATATGTTCAAGAAAACAAATGAAAAACAGACTGATCAAGCCTTACCTTCAGAAGAAACCCCAGAAGAGACGAAAAAAGCCGATGCGACACTAAAACTTCAAGAAGTTTTTCGTGACCATATGTTAGAAGATAAAGATCTAACAGATTATCAACTTAATATTGTACGAAACAATCTTGGTGAGAGCGACTTATCAAAATATAAAGCCAAAGATGATGAACAAGTTGCGTTGATCGGAACATCAAGCATTCGTTCGTTGTTGTATGCTTGCAAATTAGGAACATCTAACAAAGAAATTATTCCTGTAGTAATTATCATTGATAATAGCAAAAATGTTTATGAATTTTGGAAAGGATTACGTGAATATGTTAATGAAGGGGGTAAAGGTAGCGATCAGGAATCTTTTTTAAATAATCTATCTGATTTTTTAGACGTTCATTTAAAAAAATCTGCCGATTCTCGATATCAAGCGAAAGTTTTTTTCACAAATTTATTTAACAATTATGGCTTTGAATATGTAAAATCGATTATTTCAGCTACGGTTTTTATTAAGCAGCGGTGGGAAGATACTGATACTTTTTCTAAATTGAATACTACATTAGACGAGCTGGAAATCAAAAAAAGAGTTCTATATCCATCTAATATTGTAAGTTATATGAATGATGTTGCTAATGATCCACGAGTGGGTCGACGTATATTAGAAAATATTGCTCTATTGAAACCTGAACTTTCAATACATTCGAATTTAGCCTCAGGAGAACGCGCGACTGAAGTTTATCTCTGTGAGGATCAAACTCCTAGGGCAATTGAAGAGCAACTATATAGACAACAGAAACTTAGCCCATTTTCAAAACCACCTCACGTACCTCAAGAATTTTTACCAGAAGAAGGGACGATAAATAGTTTTTGGGAATTATTTAATGCATATAATAAAAAATGGCACAAAAGAACAGCCGAGCTTGATGTGGTTTCATTTGATCAGAGACATGCCCAAGATAACAGTCGCTCACAGAATAGGAAAGAAGAAAAAGATTTGAGCACGACTACAGCATCGCCTGTAGCTTATGCTGGTCTCAATGAAAATACCGTCTTTCGTAGCGATAGTGGAAAAAGAGATAACGATAAAAGTCATTCAACTACAAATTTATTTGAGAAAATGGATAAAAATTTAGATAAAAAGTATAAACAACATCCTGCTTATAAATTAGGAAAAGCAATTCATGATAAAAAAATTGATGATAATAATTTAGAGGATATTAAACAACTTCTTGCTAGTTTTGACGCTTCTGAGTTTCAACCCAAACAGTTTATAGATTCTTTATATTTACCCTTACATATAGCTGCCCAAGAAGGAAAAGTAGCTATTGTTGAGCTGCTACTCCAATCAAAATTGGATCCAAATTTTAGTAATGGTGCAATGGGATTTAAAACAGCCTTGTCCTATGCTGCGGAAAATCATCAAGAGGAAGTATGGAACTTATTAATTAAACATAATGCGGATCCTAAGGAAAAGGATAACTGGAACAAGACCCCAGAAGAATATCGACAAGAAGCGGCGAAAACACAAGAGCAAAAGAATCGTCCCGGACATTAATGTGCATGTTCTTCTTTTGTCATCCTGAACGAAGTGAAGAATCTTCATGTTATAACTTGGAGATCCTTCACTTCGTTCAGGATGACAAAGTCTACCTGGCATTTTAACCCGGCATTTTTAAAATAACTTCCAATAACTGCCCCACATCATCAGAGTAACCTAATGACAAAACAAATCTATCCGTAATCGGCTGATAAAAATCTTTAACTGCGGCAACCTCTTTTTGATAGTCGCTGTTTTTTGAATTAAACAAACTCATATGTGGGTCAAAAGTTTCTTTGATAGGTTTATCAAGAATCTGGGCGATGGTTTTATGCATTTGATGTAGTTGCTCAGAATGATTGGGTAGCAATGAAGCCCAAAAGGTGACGCCATCGAAACTCGTGCAACTGAATTTTTTGAATTCCAATTTAATCGGTTTCTCCTGCCACAGTTCACCCACCCGTTTCCATAGTGCGGCAATTTCATTTTTTTCTGCATTAAAGTGATAAAGCGTCACATGTGGGAGTGATTTTTTTCCCAGAAGATACTTATCAGCCAAGTTAGAAAACTGCTGCGCGCATTCAATTATTTTTTCACTTTGTGATAAAGGGATCAAAGCTAAATTGTATCTAGGCATTATTTTTATTCCAGCACAGCATCTTTACTCTGCACACAATCTTCAAGTCCAACAACCCGTATCGCTGTTTGAAACGGTGCAACTGGATACTTGCGAGTGTAAATTTCTGTTTCGATACCGCACGCCCCTTCTTGAAAACTGGTGCCAGGTCCCCAGTGTTTTCGATTCGCATCTAAAAACACTTGATAAGCTTTTTCAATTGACCAATCCGGTGACATTGCTAATAAGAAAAATAATCTATTGTATACACCACTGGTTGTGTCATTTGCCATGCCATTTTTATATCTTTTGAAGTTATCAATTGACTGTCCATCCAACGGAGGATTTTCAAAATAACGCAACGGCCTTCCCGATTTTGTTACTTCAGCACCGATAGTCCAATTAGAATATGGAATTTCATCCCAGTACCAACTGAAATTGCGTGTTTTTGATAAGTAGTGTTTAAATGCAATCCCAGTGATATCAGAGAAAGCTTCATTAATCCCGCCAGGTTGATCCACATAAGCTAAATTTGAAAAATGATCCGTCACCAAATGCGCAAATTCATGCGCAACAATATCACCCGACGTTAATGGCGAAAATTGTGATCCACCATTTCCTAAAACAATCTGTTGTGGACCCGCAATTAAATTATCTAACATGCAATTAGTACCACACGCATAAGCGTTATCGTAATTTGCAAGATGCGTCACAACTCGAAGTGGTAAGTGAGTTCCAATCGGTGCTTCAATTCCATACTGCGTGGTCAGCATATTAAAAGTTTGCTTAACAAAATAAGCTGCATCATTAATGGGAGAAACTCCGCCATTCACAGGCGCATAACCATTGTCATAAAAATTATTTGCATCGCAGAGATACAAAAATGGATGAATATTATTATCTCGTTCTGCGAGATACGTCATTGGCAAAGAGAACGGCAAACCTTCTGTTGCTATATTTTTTAAATTAATCACACGAAACAAATCATTAGAAATCATACAATTTCCGATATTATCCGGCGTCACATCTAGATAGCCGAAGGAATTCATATTTGGAAGCACATTGCCAAATTGATAGCGCCATCTCTCTATACCACCTATACCCTGCCCTTGTTCCAGCGTCGGCAATGCATTCCATTTTTTAATAATTGTTCCGGTGTTTGCGTCGATTATAAATGAATCGATCGAAGGTCCAGCAGAAGTTTGATTTAGAAAAGAAACATGATATGCAAGAATCGCTTTAGCAGAAATCACTTGATTGAAATAAATAATTTTTTCTGCATTCACATTGGAATAAAGAACAGTACTTCCTATCGCAAGTTGTTTCGCTTGCTCGATAGTTAACTTGGCATCGATGCTCGGAATATCTTGCTCAATATTATTCAATATGGAACCAGTCACTGTCGTATTTTTTTGATGAGCAGAATGGAAAACAAGTTGTTTTCCTAAGACCGGCAATCCTTGATAATACTGAGCATAACGTACATGATCATTTTGTGCTTCATCAACAAAATCGGTCGAATAGCGTAAGGTATTTTTTGGATCTGTACTTGAAGGTTTTTGAATGATTGCAAAATTTTTAAATAACTGCGAAACATTCGTGAGCTTGCCCCAGACCAATTGATTTTCTGCAGCGTATCCGATATTTAAAAAAGATAGACAAGTTCCTGCGATTAGAGACAGCGCCATTTTTTTATGATTCATTTTTCTATTCCATTCCTAATATATTTAAGCCGGTAATTTCCATTTTGTTTTTACAGTCTGATAAACCTCTTGCGGAAATATCGCAATGACTGGATTTTTCTTTGCATCCAACCAATCGAGTGTTGATAGCAAATTCGGTTTTTCCATTGCAATACAACCCGCGGTTCCTGTGGTTGAGCTAGTCCAAATGTGCATAAAGATGCATGAACCTGCACCACGCGTGATTGGATTTGCATTGTATTGCACTACGGCACCAAATTGATAGTGAGGAACTTGACGCATTTGTTCGCCTGAATTCCAGTCTTTTTTAGTCATGTTAGCGCTATCAATCAGCTGATTGTAATAAATCGATTTAACATCATCAACACACACACTCGCATCCGTCAGCGGAAAATAAGTCAGTTTATTAGTACTTTTTTCATCAAAACCAAAGGTGGGTCCAATTGCATAAACACCAGCCGGTGTCAAACCATCGCCTTCCTGTTTGACGGGTGATTGTTTGTCCGCATGCGTTAGCTGCATATCCCAACCTATACCGTTTTTTCCAACCACAACTGGAATGGATTTACCAACTTGATGCCAAGCCTGTTTCGTTGAGGTACGGGAAAAACGTTGCATTTCGCCAGAGACAGAATTCCAGCTGGGTGTTGAGACAACGATTAATTGTTCGCTATGTGATAATAATTTTTGTGGAGTTGCAGCAAAACAAACTGAATTTATAAAACAAAGTAATAAAACTTTTTTATGCATTTTTTTATGCCTAGGAAACAGTAAAATTAAAATAGGTACTTGGAAATGGTTCATTTTCTAAAGTGAAATGCCACCATTCAGTCTCAATCGGTTTGAAACCTGCATTTATCATTTGAGCTTGCAAGAATAGACGATTCTGTTTGATCTGGCCAGGAATATTCAAACTGAGAGGATGAGAGCGTTCGTCCATAAAATCAAAATGCGTTCCCATATTGATTTCAATGGGCTTCCCATTTTTAAATTTTACTAATGTCAAATCAACGGTACTACCACGTGAATGACCGGATTTTTCAGCAACATAACCTAATTTAAAAAAATCCGCCTTGTTAACATCTGGGTAAAACGATTTTTTTTGTTTTTGGTCCTGAATGGCATGACTCCAATTAATGAAATCATCAACAGCGATGGTAGGACGATAGCAATCATAAACCTTGATGCCCAATCCTTGTTGTTTTAGCGCAGATTGTAATTTTGCTAAGGCGTACGCGGTTTTCTTTGTCAAAATACAAGTCGGTGCAGCATAGCCTTTGATCCTTCTGCCAACAAAATTATCGGAAGAATAATACTTCATCTCTTGGATAATCGACGGATCAACTTCTTTTAAATAAACAAAATTGGGGGGTAACGCATAAGCAACATTTTCACAAATTAGCATTGCAACTAAAACACTAAACAAAAATTTCATTTCTTACCTTTCCTAATAACAAATGGGCCCATTTTTATCTCAACCTGCAGATCATGTGTGTGCAATTCTTTATAACTCCGCATAAAAATCGAATATTTTTTTAAAGCTTCCATATCAGCTTTGAATTCTTCCGCATTTTCTTGAATGGAATAGATATATTTTAAATTCTTCTCACGTAATTTAAAATCAGCATGATAACCACGCATTTGCAATACACCAAAGAACCCGATTTCTTGCAAATCATATTTTGTTAAGTCGTCTGGCAATTTAAATGCTGCTAATTTTACTTTGTCATTTTTAAGAAGATCATACAATTTATCTAACGCATCAGTGAAGCCTTCTTTTTTTGAGAAGACATATTTATTTCTTTTATGCGCGGCAATGCTACATAATTCCTGAAAATTTTTTGATTCCGAGAGAGCCGTATATTTCGCATGTTTCTCGGTAAGTTTTTGTAGCAATAACGATTTGATATCAGCAAACTGCGTTGTAATTTCTGTAGATTCTTTTTTTATTTCTTCGATCGGGTGATTTTTTATTATCTCAAAGAAATCATACTCATCAATATCATGCTCCAATGAAGCTGGGTCTTTTAAAATTGCATAGGTAACCGATTCATTACCTCGTAATAAGTAACTATCTCTTCTGCCTACTAAATCCACATCCCGAATGAGAAAATAGTTGATACGGGATTCAGGATCAACAAAACGCATAATATTGCCTGATAAATCATAATCTGAAACAAAAAAATCATATTGCTTGAAGTATAAAAGTAATTTTTGGATTTTCTCAGCTCTTACAAATACCGAATCGCTTGCATCGAAATAGTTAACACCGCCAATATAAGGCATATCAAGAATTGTTTGACTCCCATTAAATGTCGTTGCGGTAGCCAGCGGAGATAATTCGTGGTCATATAAATTGGTATAAATATAATTGAATGATGAGACACGTCGCTCAATATTACCCAAACCCATTTCTTTTTTTTTAAATACTTTTAGTACGCGATATTCAGCTTTCGCTTCGTCTTTATAAAGATAGGTTTCACCATAGTCACCCGAACCTAAATAAAGTGCTTGAATTTTTGTTCCGGCAAAATCAATAAGCTCACTCTCTTCTGCAAAATCGACAAGAACAGAAGCGGGCGGCGTATTTATTTTCTTAACAAGATTTTCATTTGGCACGTGAGTGCTCTCTCTATCAGATGAGTCGTCTATAATATATAGTATGACTTAATTGCGCAATATTTATGCTATACTATTTCATTAAAGTTAGAGAGAAATTTTATGCGCTTGTCCTCTAAAATCTTGATTTTATTGAGCATGCTATTTTCTTTTAGCGTGTACGCTTTAACATTTCCCAATAAACCTACCGACACCAATTTTTATGTCGATGATGCAAAAATAATTTCTGTCGAAGCAGCAAATCAAATAAATCAAATCAGTAGTGCTTTATGGCGCGAAAAACAAATACCTTTGTTTGTTGTCACCATTCCTTCTCTCGCAAATATGGATGGTGGCAGTTTAACAGTAGATCAATATACGACGTCGTTATTTAATTTTTGGGGAATAGGCTCAAAACAAAATAATACTGGGATTTTATTTTTGATTTCTAAAGATGACAGGCGCGCGCGAATAGAGTTGGGCGTCAGTTGGGGAAAATCTTATGATCATCAAACCAAAGTCATCATGGATAACGCAATTGTTCCCGCGTTTAAACAAGGTGATTATTCGGCAGGAATTGTCAATGGCGTACGTGATTTAGATAAAATGGCGCGTGGCACAGCCGTATTTAAACAAGTGCAACCGTGGTGGTTTTTTCCCGCTATGATTTTGGGCGTTATTCTCTGCATAGGAATCATCATTTCATTATTTAGAAGTGGCAATAAAGGCTGGGCATGGCTTGTGATTGCTGGACTGATTTTATTGATTTGGTCTATCCTGCGTAACGTTAGTATTGGTATTGGCCGCCGCGGTGGCGGTGGTGGTGGACGATTTGGTGGTGGTTCTTCAGGCGGTGGTGGTTCGAGTGGCTCATGGTGAAATTAAGGATTTCTTATTATGGCGATTATCACTGGATTATCGGGAAATGAAATATTTTGTTTAAGCAAAAAAGGTTTTAAAGCAGGCGATTTAGTTATTGGAAATAGTATTTACTCGCTTGGATTGGCGGGTACGCTTAGCTCAGGTATTAAAGCCATGGCGGGCGGTGAAGTAACGCAAATCACTCAATTGATTGTAGAAGGCCGCGAAAGCGCTTATCAGCGCATGGTGAGTGAAGCAATCAAATTGCAAGCGACCGGTATTGTAGGTGCTACCAGTGAATTAATATTTCATCTCGGTAAAATTGAATTTCTGTCTAAAGCATCCGTCGTTCATGCAATTGATCCACAAAACCATTCTGAATTTTCTACTTCTGCCAATGGAAAAGATTTATTTGCAGAAATGGATGCGGGTTACAAACCTATTTGTTTTTCTTTCGGAAATGTCGCTTACTCACTGGGTGTCAGTAAAACTGTATTAGGTGCATTGAAGACAGTGGCACGCGGTGAAATAAAAGAGTATTCCGATATTTTTAATCACACACGACATCTTGCGTTAGAACGCATTACCGAGCATGCAAAAAAATATAAAGCAAATGCGGTCGTCGGAATCAACACGAGCATCATTCCGTTTGGTAGCGTCAGTGAAATGCTCATGACAGGTACCGCGTCGTTTCATCCTGACATAGCAACTGCATTTCCCGGCCAAATCGTGACGAGCGATATGACCAATGTTGAAATGTGGAATATGGCGAGCATGGGTTATGCGCCTATGCGGTTATTACTTGGTACATCGGTTTATTCGCTTGGTATTGCAGGAGGAATTACTTCTGCATTTAAATCATTTGTGCGTGGCGAAATTAATGAATTAACGACTTTAATTTATGATGCACGCGAAAATGCGCTTGGTATCATCCGTGATGAAGCGAATGCGATTGGTGCAGATGATGTGATTGGTACTAAAATTTATGTTTATCAATTTGGCGCATTCATCGAATTTTTAGCGATTGGCACGGCTGTCAAAAAAATTGAAAATATAAAAACTGAGTCCGCTTTGTTACCAGCCCAAGCTATCACAATTGATCAAGATACTTTTTTTGATGGAACGAGAGATTCAGCTAGTGTTAGTGAAGTGAGCACAGCAGCAGATGCGAATACATCTCAACCATTTGCTGTGAATTTAGGTGCTATTTTTAGTATTCTTAAAGTTCTTGTCTTCGTCGTGCTTGTTCTGCTTTTCTTGTTTTTTCAATTTTCTTGGAACAAGGAGAAAGGATTTAGTATCAAGGAGCGGAGTTCACAGACAACAACTTCTAATTGGTAACGTCATCCTGACTGGCTTTTTGTCATCCTGAACGGCTTTTTGTCATCCTGAACGAAGTGAAGGATCTCCGCATTATAACATGGAGATCCTTCACTTCGTTCAGGATGACAAAGAGCCAGTCAGGATGACAAAAAGCCGTTCAGGAGACACTCAAGCCTTACAACGAGCCACCATGCTTTCTTGCAGCTCTTGTTCTCGTTCTCGTGTATTAATCGTGGTACTCAACACATCGTCTGTTTTCACTCCACCATAACGAGCACGTAACTCGATAACATTTTCACTCAATGCAGCAGGCACTTGACCCTCCGCTGTTAATTCGCCATAAGCTGCCGCGAAAATCGCGCAATCATTATGATCTAACATATATTGATGTGTTAACGCATATTCAGTAAAGTTCGCATAAGGAAAAAATTCACTACATGCTTCCTTGACAGGACTCGAGAGAGTGAGAGTATTAATAACAGTCTTAATCACCAAGGTGCCTACCAGCTCACCTGATAATTTCAAGTGTTCCAAAAATCCAGATGCTCCCTGAAATTTTTGTCTGGCAGCCTGCGAGACATCTGCAAACGTTTCACGCGCTACGTGAGATGAAAATGTATAGGCCCGTGCACCAAAAGAATATAACGGATTTTTTGAATCGTAATAACAAAAAGCACCGTTTTTATATACAAGTAACCTATAGTGATTTCTGGTTTGTTCCGCGATAGGAATAACAAGAATGTCATTCGAGTTATACGAATGATTTTTTCTAATATGATTCAATGTTTCCCTCAAAAGAGGATAGGTTTCTGTGGTTCTGGCTTTGCTGTCCGATACAACATTCGATAATAAAAGTAATTGATCGCCTTTTTTAAACTCATGATAAGCAAGCCTTGGAAAAGAAGGATCAGAAACAGTTTCCTGTAATGAATATTTATCACTGTACAGCTTAAATAGAACCGCATTTAAATCATTTGGCAGATAAGCAAAGGTTTTAAAATAAAACTCTTTGACGAGTTCATATTCTGTGAAATCCTCAGCGTATTTATCCTCTTTTTCGACCATAACATATTCACATTCGTCTGGTGTGGCTTTTTTTTCATCTGAAGATAGCCTCAAGCCTGCTAATTGGCCGGTTATGAATTGTGTCGAATCGCTGTCCCTGCGTTGCATGCAAATATTTACCTAAAAAATGATTAATGAACACCACGCGTAATAATATCATAAATAAAACAAAACATAGCGCATATTTTGCATCAATTTTCCATCTCCGGCAAAAATCCACCGGCCTGCATTTTCCACATTTTTGCATAATGCCCATCTTTCGCGACTAGCTGTGCATGACTCCCCTCTTCAATAATTTCACCCTTATCAAACACTAAAATAGTGTCCATTTTTGCCAGAGTCGATAAACGATGCGCGATCACAATCGTTGTCTTATTTTGCATAATTTGATTGAGTGCATCTTGGATATATTTTTCTGTGACAGAATCCAGTGCCGACGTTGCTTCATCTAAAATTAAAATCGGCGAGTTCTTCAACATTGCTCTCGCAATAGCAATACGTTGTCGCTGACCACCCGATAATTTAATTCCCCGCTCACCCACCATCGATTGATAACCTTCTGTGAGCTCGCTAATAAATTCATGGCAATGCGCTTTCTTCGCAACTTCAATCACTTGATCGTGAGATGCTTTGCTATCACCAAACTGAATATTTTCCATTAATGTGCGATGAAAAAGACTGATATCTTGCGGGATTAATGCAATTTGTTCGCGCAATGATTGCTGTGTTACCTGATTTATATTTTGATTATCAATCGTAATTTCACCCGATTCCACTTCAAACAAGCGCAAAATTAAATTCACAAAAGTACTTTTGCCACTTCCGGTAAAACCAACCAAGCCAACTTTTTGGCCGCCTTCGATCAGCACATTTTTATTTTTAAACAAACGTGCTCCCTCATCATAATGAAACGTCACATCATGAAATTGAATTTTTCCCTGGGAAATAACCAACGGTTTTGCATCTGGAGAATCTACAATGCCGTGTGGTTCGGTGATAATCGAAAGTGCTTGTTTACATAAACCAACCTGCTCTGAAAATGAAACAAACTGACTGGCTAAAAACCACAAATTCCATAAAATACTAATCGATATTGAAATGACAAAAGTAAAATCACCGATTGTCACTAAATTTTTACTATACATATGCAGCAAGATAATCAAATTTAAACTAATTAATGAAACGATACTGATATCCCAAAAAATCCGCATCTTGATAATTTTGCGCTGCATCGATCTATCATTATTGACTGCCGTTTTAATGCTTTTATGAATATAATTATTTTCTTCTTTGTTGCGCGCAAACAACCTGACATTGAGAATATTACTCATGCTGTCAACCATTCGCCCCACTACAGCCGTTTTACTTTCTGCAAAATCATGTGACAAAATTTGAATGGGTTTTAAAAAAAGAAACGTAATGCATAAAAATGCCAATGCCCAACCGACTAAAATGACTGCAAAAATAGGATGCACAAACAATAAAATAATGACGGCAACGCTAATTCCAAACATCTGCGCATATAAATCATCAAGTGTCGTAAAGATATCAACAACACCGGATTGCATATCCAGAATTTTATTAACCAGACTGCCTGCAAAATTATTTTGAAAATACTGGTGAGAATGTTGATTCAAATAACCAAACATATTTGTCATCACATCTTCGCGCAAATTCGGGAAAAACATCAATTTCACCCAATCTAAAAATCGCATATTCAAGCATTGCGTTGTCCACAACAAAAGATAGGTTGCGAGATAAGGTAATATTGTTTGAAATAATTCAGCTTTATTTCCCGTAAATAAAACCACATGATCAATGATGAGCTTCAGTGTGTAGGGTAAAAATGTATTGATGATGGCCCAAAGTATTCCGACTAAAGCCATCAATGAAAGATAGCCTTTATAAGGTTTTATTAGATTAATTAAAAAATGCTGCAACGATGGGGCTGTCTTCATTGTTATTACCCTTGATCTGGTTTAGGGTAGTATACTATTAATAAAAAGGAGTTTGTTATGAAAAAACGATTTATGCTGATGATTGGGTTAGTTGCTTTCAACGTAGCACAGGCGGCTCCATGCAATGATATTCCAAAAGTGGTAAAGCCCATGCAAAATTGGGACATTATTGCGACCAACACAGGAACGATTGCAACGGCTGCGATTTTTAGCGGCGATAAACTGACTTACAGTGTCACAGCTCATCCGAAAAATTCAAAAAATAAAGTGACGATTAATAAAACGACTGGCGTCATTCAAGTGAAAGCGGAAAGGAAAGATGATTTTGATATCACGGTAAAAGCGAAAAATTCGTGTGGAATGGTGACTAATAAATTTAATGTGATTATTGATGAAGAGGAATAGAAGTGCTATCCTCCGCGCCGCGCACTATACCTTTTACTAATGGTTTTTAGGTGTTTATAGCACCCAGATGTGGGTCAGATTGTATATGAAAAAATGCGCGCATAGTTATTCATATGCAAGCTTTTTTTCATGTACAAGATGGCCCGCAGATGGGATGCTAGAAATACCTAAAAACCATTAGTGAAAGGTATATTTAAGGTTATCTTAAGAAATCCTGTGCTAATCTTTCCCAGCTCAAGGGAGTTTTTCATTCAAAGGATTTGTTATGTCGTATGTCGAAATTTCACTGGAAACCTTAAGAGCTATTGCAAAAAAAATTGCAACTAGCTCACCTTATATTTTTTCTAACGATGATTTTGAATTAGGGCGACTGCTTTCTCAATTAACCAAAGATGAAACGCATTTAGAAGCCGCGCGAGGACTATTGGTGTATGCAATAGTAAACGAGATGCCTAATTTAACGGGCGTCTTTGTCGCAGAAGGCATTGAACCGAGTGCTTTGCAAAATGATCAATGTCTTATCCACCTTGTCGAATTTTATAACTATGTGAAAACAGAATTTGAGCCTCACACGATTCCTTATCCTTACTTTTCTTATAGTAAAGAAGAATTTGAAAAAATGGTTGCAACGTCGCTGAGAGAAATCGTTTCGACTGATTTGAAAGTAAATGAATTAACCTCGGCAGTCGGAACGCTCGAGGTTTTGCGCGATTTTATTAAAATATTACCGCAAAAATATCGCGACTTAACAACAGATCCAGATAACCCGGATCGTCAGTTAATCATAGAATTTATTCAATTTGTTGATACACATTGTCTTAATCACGCAGAAGAAATAAAAATTCGTCTCGGATTACTTTTATTTGTCGTGATGCATATCGCCTTTCAGTACAAACATTTAGATCCCAACGGTACTTTTTTTACGCGTGGTAGCGAACTTTATAAGCTCTGCATATCGTTTCTCAAAGTAACGCACCATTCACAACTAACCTCAGCAAATCGAGATGATTTGCTGCGACAATTATCTGATCTGCTGGGTACTCCCGATTTGCCAGAGAAGTTTGGTGCATTGAATGCTGAGCTTCGAGGTTTTCGTGACGAATTAGAAGTAAAAGATGAGTTTTCCCATGAGATGAGAGAATACAAAGCCATAAAAAAAGTTACCTCATTTGGGCTAATGTTTTTTGGTGCCCACGCAGCGCTATTGCCTGCAGGCCCTTTAGGTCTTGTTGCTCCTCCCGCCTATCTGACGCTTTATATATACAGCGGTGATCCATCTCAGGTTGGTACTAAAATCTATGATCTTATGAACTATTCAGAAAATCTATTGACCAGAATCACACTGGGGCTTTATTCACACTTGTTCGATAAAATCTATACGGCGACCTCTGGTGTGAATGTGATGAAAATATCAACGCAAGAAGGGCATAAAGAATTACTTGCTTTTATGACGCCTGAAAATCAAAAGCGCTTTGATGATTGGATAAATGCCCTGTTAAGCTTACCTGAGCCTATTTTGAAAAAAGCAGAAAGAGATTCTATTTGTAGTGTATTAGGTCGACCTGATCCTGCACTCAGTCTTAAGTCATCTGATGCAGAAGTCGAGAGTCCGGAGGGGTTTATGATGGTGTCACTTCCGTCATCTAGTACAAGGATGAGAAAAAACCAACATCCCTAGATGCCAGCATGCTCTTAGCTGGCATCTAATTGCAGTTGATGACAAAGGAATAACATTCAATCCACAAAAATATCACGCAACACCGGAAGAAAGCGATGCATTGCATATTGCCCGAAATTAGTCACACCCTTCTCTCTTAATAACGCTTCATCAATAAAGAAATTCCCAGTCACGAGTTTACTATCGCTCGTAATAATTTCATACGCAGCATCCGCTACAATGCTGGGTTTCCGACTCATATGATAAATAATTTTCGAAATATTATTCGCAATAGCTGCCGTTGCAATAATGGTTTTCGGCCACAGCGAATTGACAGCAATCCCATCCGCTTTAAATTCATCGGCCATACCCAAGGTACACATACTCATGCCATATTTTGACATGGTATACGCCACATGTTTTTTAAACCATTTTGGTTTCATACTCAAAGGCGGTGATAAGGTGAGTATATGAGGATTACTCGATTGTTTTAAATAAGGCACACAAATTTTCGAGCACATAAATGTCGCGCGCATATTAACTGCAAAAATAAGATCGAATTTTTTTGGAGCTAAATTTAATGTGGAACTTAAATTGATTGCACTGGCATTATTAATCAAAACATCAATCCCACCAAATGTTTCCACTGTTTTTAACACAGCATTCGAAACCATTTCCTCATCTCGCACATCAACAATCAACGGCAACGCTTCACCACCCATTGCTGTAATTTCTTTCGCAACCGAATAAATCGTTCCCTCTAATTTAGGATGCTCTTCTGCGGTTTTTGCTGCAATTGCAATTTTAGCGCCATCACGTGCACAGCGTAGAGCAATCTCACGACCAATCCCGCGACTTGCACCCGTTATAAAAACAACTTTGTTTTTTAAATTTAACATGCTTCTTCCTTTTATTTACTAATGCCATTTAAAAATGGCTGACGAACTTTTACAAAAAACCGTGCAATCAAAATGACAGCGGTGCTGCAAAGCCCCATGGTCAAACCATACCAGATTCCTCGCGCACCAAGCGTTGTATGCATTGAGAAATAATATGCGCCACCCGCTCCCAGCACCCAGTAACACGCGATGCTGAGTAACATGGGAATAAATGTATCGCGTAATCCTCTGAGCGACCCATTCGCAACCGACTGCAATCCATCAAAACACAGGAAAAATGCAGCGATTTTTAAAAAAATCATTGCTAACGAATGTACTTCTGGACTTGAATTTTTTTCCAAGAAAAAATTCACAATGGGATCTGCTTGCCAAATATAAATTACGGCCATGATACCGGAAGTCAACAAAACCATTATCAAAGCAAGCCATGCGGAGCGCTCCGCTTGCACGCGATTTTTAGCACCCGCCGCATGTCCAACTTGCAATGCGGCAGCCATTGATAAAGCAACAGGCAATGCATATGCGATATTCACGCACTGCAACGCAATTTGATGCGCCGCGAGTGCCTCTACACCAAAATATCCCATCATTATTGTGGTTGCTAAAAACATGGTGGCTTCCAATAAAAATAAGCCACCGCTCGGCATTCCAAGATGCAACAAATCTCTGAGTTTATTGCGATCTAAAAATAACGATTGAAAAACAAAATGATTTTTTAGTAGTAAATGTTTTTTGCTATACAGCAACAAACAAAAAAACATAAACCACATCACAATAGAACCGCCATAACCAATCCCTGCAATACCCAATGCTGGAAAATGATATTTGCCATAAATTAAAATGTAATTTGCTGCAAACGTCAGCGGAATTGAAAAGAGTGACACGACCATGACAACGAATGTTAATGAAAATGCAGAAATAAATTCACGCAACACTAAAAAAAATAAAAATCCAGGAAATCCCCAGACCATGCCATGCAAAAGAAGTGCGGTATCTTCGACAATTAGTGGCCCCTCCCCCATTTTTAATAAGAGGAAAGGAACAAACCAAATGATGAGCATGCTGGGAATTGATAAGAAAAATGCGACATAAAATCCATGTTGTAGAAACGATGGAATGTGCGACAGTTGACCCGCCCCTTTAGCACGGACGATAAAAACCCCGATCGCACTCAAAACACCCATGCAAGAGATTAATATCGTTCCGAAAATTGCCGTGCCCAACGCACCCGCTGCCAGTGCCGTGGGACCGATCCAGCCCATCATGACTGTATCAATAAATTGCATGCCTCTTTGCGCGAGAAATGCAGCCATTAACGGCAAGGCTATAATAATGATGGACTTTACTTCATGTTTTTTGAGCATACTTATTACTCTATTGAATTGGCCGCTATTTTCTGAGAATATCTCTCACAAATCTATAGTATTTCGGAGGAGAATCCATTGAAAAATACAATTATCGCGTTATTAGAAAAATTAGCTCACTATCCAGAGCACCATCCAGAACGTAGCAAATTATTAAATTCATTGCCACTCGATTTGCAAACTATTTTTTTATCCAATGATGCTGAAGCTCTTAAAAAACAGATTTCCAGCACTGATCGATTTGCGAATGAATCGCATGTTTTTCAAATTTGAATATGAAGGCGTCACTCGTTGTAACGGGTTCTGGTATTAAATATCTTGCGCATTTGACCCATGAGACAAAAATTCATATTGCAAATGCGGATAAAGTTTTCTATCTCGTCAATGAACCCGCCATGCAGGAATGGATTCAACAAACGAATCAATCAGCGGAATCGTTGGATGCAATTTATTTTCGCCATTCCTTACGCAGTGAATCTTATCAAGCGATTGCTGATGCTATTTTAGAAGCAGTCCGCCAAGAACAACACGTGTGTGTGGTCATCTACGGTCATCCAACCGTTTTTGCAACGCCTGCATTAAATGCCGTAAAACAAGCGAAAAAAGAAGGTTATTCTGCTACGATTCTGCCTGGGATTTCTGCTGAAGCTTGTTTGTTTGCAGATTTATTAATTGATCCAGGTTCACATGGTTGTCTTTCCTTTGAGGCAACGGATTTACTGATACGACAACGAAAAATTGATCCATCTTGTCATCTTATTTTATGGCAAGTCAGCGTGATTGGCGCACTCACTCATCCAGAAAAATGGGATAATTCAAAAGGTGCGGCTTTGTTGTGTGATTATCTACTGCAATATTACCCTGCTGATTATCTCGTGACGTTATATTCAGCTGCCCAATATCCTGGTTTTTCTCCCGTCATTCAGCAATTTAAATTAGACGCTTTGCCACATGCTGATTTTTCTAGAATCTCCACGTTATATATTCCCCCTGTATTTCAAACCGAATGTGATTTAACTATCTTAAAAAAACTGGGATAAAAGTAATGAATTTTGTGAGTACTTACGCGAAAAATTATAGAGGATTATCTGTTTCTGCCTGGCATGGCATTGTATTAAATCTCATTGAATCATCAATGATTGGGGTTTTTTATTTTCTTAGCATTTATTTTGTAACCGAATTACATTTTACCATTGCCACTGCCGGCATGATCATTGCGTGTTATGGTGTAGGCGCAATTCCCGGTGGATTATTCGGCGGCAAACTGTCCGATCGATTTTCTCCTCCATTAATTTCTGCAACCTGTCTTTTCATTCAAGCATTAGGCTATTTTGCATTAATTAAACTAAGCAATTGCTATTTTCTAATGTTTAATATGTTCGTATTAGGCTGCGCTTCGTATGGATTTATTACAGCAAATTCATTGTTTGTCTTGCAACAATGTGAAGCGGAAGAAGCGCAACGGTTAAAATCAATTAATTTATTATCAACGACTGCAAATCTTGGACTGGGCCTTTCTGCTCTTATTATTGGGCAAATCAGTCAGTTTGGATTTCATATTATTTTTCTGACCTCAAGTTCCGTGTTGTTTTTACTTGCTTGTCATGTTTATCGCTATCAATCAGCTTATAAAAAAGAGAAAAAAATTTCTGAGCCGAAATCCATTTCAGAACAGCAAGCAACAACAAGGTTACCCTTTGTTTTATTCTGTGTCTTTTTGGTAGGCATGATTATTTCGCAATTAAGTGCGACGTATCCTCTTTACATTAAACATACATTTGCAGAACTAGGTATGCAGGGAGTGAGTATTTTATTCTTTTTGAATACGTTACTGGTGATTCTCTGCGAAGTTCCGATTGGCCAGTTTGTGCGGGATTTTAATAAAATTCTGTTATTAGGCATCGGAAGTTTTTTCATCGGTCTGGGCATGTTTTTGTTGAGCATGACATCTTTATTTGTGTTAGCCATGCTTTCCTGTGTGATTTACACCTTGGGCGAAATTATATTTTTCAGCGTCGCGCAACTTGTTTGCTATCAAAATTCGAGCACCGCAAAAAAAGGCCATAGCCTTGGCTTGTTTCGCATGATTTTCGCTAGTAGCCGCGTGATGGGGCCGCTCTTGGGTGGGTATGTGTATTATCATTTTGGTGGGCAGATGCTTTGGTATGTGAGTGGCTGGATTGGGGTTGGTTGTTTGCTTGGGTGTTTTTATTTTAAAACAAACAGGGGCGCGCCGAGTTGCTGAATATTCGTGCCCGTGCCCGTTTTTTCTTCGTGGAAAAAACCAAGGTCAGCATAGTTCTGTCATGCCAGCAAAAAACGGGCGCGGGCACGCACACGGGCTCGGGAACGAATATTCAGTGAGACACACAGCGCCATTACTTCGCCCGAATACTAATACACCCACGCACAAATGGCGAATCAGCAGAAAACGTCGCATCCGGCGTTTTCTTATTTTTTAGCAAAAAACGTTTATCAAACTTTTCAATTTCCGCTGATAATTTAACAACACCATGCCGATCCGTTTTATTATGAAAATATTTAAATTCTGTGCCTGCTGCAACCTGACTCATAATCGTATCCGAGCAAAGCCCGCTTTTACTTGCCAAACCTTGCGAAAAAATTCGCGTAATATGTTCCAATTCACGCATTTCCGCGAGCGTACTGGATACTTTGCGTGACTTAGGCGAAAACATATGAGTAGATGGATGTTGTAATGAGTAATAAATCGGAAATTTATCTTCCTCAAAATTAAAATGCGTCGGTTGCATAAGCGTGGAAAAATATTTTTTTAAGCCATAAGACTCAATAAATACCTTATGTAGAACATCAACAGGCATCGCCTTGTTATCTGTTGCAGGAATAAACCCAGGTGAGGCACCCAACGCAATAGCAAATAAATGTCTTGCCGTATCGACTAAATAAGGGTTCGGTTTCAAATTACGTTTTTTTTGTAAAACCGAAAATGCCACATCATAATAAAAATGATTGCGCGGATACTCATAGTATTGCCAGGCTAATTCATGCAAATATAATCGCAAGCTCAACCATGCTTTATCCGAAAAAAGTTTGTCTAGCCATTTCTGGGAAAAATAGATTAAGCAAGACCGCCAATTACTATCAATTATTTCCTTGTTTGCAATTTCCTTAAAAAGAAACCAATGATCATATAAAGTTTTAGCGGGAGGCGTTTGAATATTAAAGTCGCTTTGTAAATTGGCATGATGTGTTGCACAACCAATGTTAGGTAACATAAACACAGAGCGTGCACCCGATGTTAAGGTCAACACACCATTTGGCGCATAGGTACGCGAACTTTTTCTACTTAAAATTCTTGCGAAAGGAAAAAAAGAACCAGGTGCATATAAAACACGTGGAATCGTAATGCCCTCTTCTTTTAAATCGATAAATAACTCAAGATTTTTCTCAAGCAACAGCGCAAACGGCGCGCTATTTTTGCTATAACCCAAATGCTTCACAATGTCTTTCGGCGCATCGATATCCGTTAATCGATAACAAGTCCCATTCATACTGGGAAGAAAAGTGCTTTGTGTATCACCTTTCAAAGCGCCATATGGATAATATGCAAGATAAAGTGGATACGATTTATCAATATCTAAACCATCAACTAACTCTGCAAACATCGGTTCAACTTTTGCAATCCGTTTGCGAATATCACACCAGTAGGTTTTAACTAAGCCACGTCCTTCATCTAATTCTGTTACCACAAACACATCCTGTTTATAAATTAATCTCTTAAATTTTGGGTATGAATTTTTGTATTAAAAAATGTAGCGCTATCTTACCCAAGATTTTCAGGAAATCAACTTGCTTTGCGTCATCCCGCTTAAAAGCGTCGCGGGATGACGCGCGGCTCACGCAACATTCTGATATTCCAAAGCGATTTTTTTGATAATCGAATCATACAACCCAGGCCTAACACTACGATGCAATTCAATTGTCCGCTGCAAAAGATGAGCAGACGGCGCAGCATTGCGCCCCTCGATAATTTCATAAAAAATATCTTCCGGAAAATTAGTATAATTTGCGATTCCTTCAACCGTATATTCTTGGCTTAATAAAACATCTTTAATTATCGACGCCACAAAACTTTCATCAAGCATAGTTAATTCCTTCTTTTTGTCTAATTTCATTAATCTAAGAAAATCTCTTTGTTGCTCTTTGAAATATGCTTTTAATTCAGCACAGATACGAAAAAATAGATCAGCTTCTAAAAGTATGATTTCTTCCTTGCAAAGAACCTGCTGATTTATTTCCAATAATTTAGTTAATCCCAATATTGCTGGCATATTCGATTACTCATATTCCGTTAAAATAGTATAAAAACATTTGATAGATAAAATTTGTAGGGGAAAATTCTAAGAACAATTTTAGGCATGATTTTATTGGCTAAATTTATGATCTAACTTATTGATTTATTGTTTATAGATCAAAATGACCATAATCCAAATATGTTAATATTAAGTATTAAGACTCCAGTTAGTTCACATGAGGAGGATTTAAAAATGAAAATCAAAATGTGGATTAGTACATTGGTAACCGTTGCCGGTATCGGACTCTTATCAGGCTGCGCGAATATGTATGGTGGTGGTGATTGCGGTAGCTGTCAATCATATACTTGCTCATCATGCGTACAACAAAACACGTGTTATTCAGGATGCTGTGGGAGTAATTGCTACAACCCATGCTTATATCGTGTGCGCTGCAGTTACTAGAATTTGACCCTATGCCACATCTTGTGACATAGGGTCTAAATGATTTAATGAGAAGATACTTTTTCGAATTGAGCTAATTCGTGCTTCATTTTAGCAATCTTATCTGTGCGGCAAGATTTAACAACATCAGCATCTATCGTCACACCTTCTACTTTTTCACCCATAATTACGGGTTTCATACAGTTTTTCCAAACGTTTTTGTTTTCAGTGCGTTCTTTGTTATAACCCGCTTTAATGCAAGCAGCGGCAATCGTGCCACAAGGCTTGCTATCAGCAAAAACAGGTTGCACTGAAAGAATAGCTGCTAATACAACGACAAGACTTAATTTACGCATATCAAAAAACCTCCTTTGTTAAATAACTACCACCAGTATACTCTAGCTAAATAATTTTATTAGCTCAAATTTATTACGGCTACCGGTTTTTTGACGAAGATTATTGAGATAAAACTCCACTGTTCGGTAGGATAAATTCAAATGACGCGCAATTTCTTTCGCTGTTTTGCCTTGCAAGATGAGTTCAACACAGTCAATTTCTCTCGGACTCAACTTCGCCAAAAGAATATCTTTTTCAGTTGGTTTCGTTATTTTAAATAACTGCTTTATTTCAGAAAAGTCACAATTATAGATATTCTCAAATGTTTGATTCTCAGAATTCTTGAGCTGAATCTGAATCAGTGACTGCTCTGCTTCTTTCATCAAGCGCGTTGTTTCTGCATGAAAATAATCCGTGAAATTTTTTATTAATTCTAAATTATTGATATAAATATTCAGCATTTGCTTATTATTTTTGTCAGCACCAAAAATAAAAAATTCACAAAAATCAGGCTGTTTCAGTGTGAGTGTAATTCCATTGTCGCTGTTATAGCGCATTCTGCCATGAGAAAAAATCGGCAATGCACTTTCTTGCGGCCACAGAGAAAATCCAGTCGCATAATTTTCGATATCATATTCAAACAAACTCGATTTAAATAAATCTAAATTATAGTAATCATCAAGCCAATTTGCATTATTGGAAAGATTGACACGCGAACCATCCGCAAATGTTTTTCGATAAGAAAACAAATGCACCCCGAATTTTTTTAATGGATTACAAATTTGATCAATATCTTCAGCCATCTGAAGAAATGGGTGATTTTGGCTAATCATCTAAAACCTCGTGTACAAAATATATCAATACCGTATTCATACAGTATCGCACCTGAGGCGAAATTATTTAAGTATTAATTAAGAGGACTTTCAAATGTTAAATCGAATATTGTTGTTTATACCAACCTATAATTGCGAAAAGCAAATAGGCAGAGTGCTGCAAAAAATTAATAGCGCTGTTCAAAAGCATATTACAGAAATCGTCTTGATTGATAATCGCAGTACCGATAATACAATTGAAGCAGCAAAAGGGGCTGCGCTTGAACTTGGACTCAGCCTCGTTTTACTGCAAAATCATGAAAACTACAACTTGGGCGGTTCGATAAAACGAGCCTTCCTGTATGCAATAGAAAATAATTACGATTACATAATCTCAGTACATGGCGACGATCAAGCAGATATCCGTGATTTTTTACCGATACTTGAATCGGAGCATTATCAGAATTTTGACTTAACAATTGGTGCTCGTTTCCATAAAAATTCAAAATTAGAAGGTTATTCGCTTGTCCGCCGCATAGGGAATCAAGTCTTAAATCAAATTTGCGCTGTCATTAATCGTCGAAAAATAGATGATCTAATAGCAGGCCTTAATTGCTTCAAAGTGAATTTTTTGCAAGATCAATTTTTTTTGAAGTTTCCAAATAACTTAACGTTCGATGTGCATCTCTTACTTTATGCATTAAATAAAAAAGCGAAAATTATTTATATCCCAATCTCCTGGCGTCAGGAAGATCAAATTAGTAATGCCAAAGTGCTTAAACAGACATTCATTATTTTGCGATTGTTTGCCAAGTATTTTTTTCTAAGAGGAAAAACATTTGAAAATTAAACAGGTACAGCAGAATCGCGTAATAGCAATTCTTAGCGTTATTTTGTTAAGTCTGGCTTGCTACTTTATGTTTTTTGCAATCCCCACAACCAGCGATACATTTATTGAAGAAGTTTGGTCAAGAGCACTCTTAAGTCGAGGAATTTCTGCCTGGTATAATTTATTATTTACATTTTCACCTGCATATTTTCCAGATTTCCTTGGCTATTTCCTTAGTAAATTAATGTTTAGCAACATCATTATCAAAGTATATTCGACAACAATTTTTCAAATTAGCATGTTGCTACTATCTATAATCGCTGTATTTAAAAGCCTTGGACGAAAAGGATTGCCACTATACACAAGCATACTTTTGATTACTTGCAGTATCGTATTATTGTCAGCGCATTACCCTGGAATGTGGTTATGGTATTACAGCACAAATGATAATTTAGGCGCGACAATACTGGCATTTTTTGCATTGGCACTAATCGTTGATCACATTAGCAATCCACGTTGGTATAAAATGGTTTTGCTTTTTATGTTAATTGCTTTTGCTGTTGTGAATGGCAAATTGATAGTGGTTACTTTGATCGCACCTGCGCTTTTTACCTTATTTAGCTCGACTGTGTATTCGTATATTTTTCTGGAAAATAGATATTATTTTAGAGAAACAGCTAAGCTTTTTGTTGTAGTGAGCTTAGCGTATTTCTTTGCAACCAATCTACTTGAACCTTTCGTCAATCCTCATTCAACTGCATCCGTAAAATTAGCAAGCGGCTGTGGAATCGTGCCATCACTTAACAATATAGTTACGAACGTCGAAATTTTATATGGTTATCATGATTTATTAATACAAATAATTTTGTTTGGTTGGTTACTCTCTGTCGTGATTTCAGTTTATTTAATATTGAAAAATTTGCGGCAATCCATTCCTGAAAATAACAGTTATTTTTTTGCATTGTTTGCTCTCACCGCAATTGTGCTAAATTTTATTGGACCCATTGCGGCGGGTATTATAGGCAATGATCCAGCTAATTTTCGCTATTTTTTTTCTTTAGCCATTTTTCCGCTACTTGTCATAATTGCGTTTCTCACATCAAAACAATTAGTTAAATTTAACTATGTTTTTTTAATTATATGTTTACTTCTCACGCTAAAAATATCGCAGGATCAGCGACGTACGGTAGCGCAAGTCTTGCAAAAAATACCTTCAACACGCGAAGCAAGAATTGCTGATTGCATCGATCACTATGTTGATACATATCATCTCACGCGCGGCGTGAGTGACTATTGGAATAGCTACTCAGTTTCGTTTTTAAGTCACAAAAATGTCGAAATTTATCCCGTCTGCAACACACTTGAACCTTGTGTCGGAATGGATCTCTATCCATATTCTGAAAAAGAAAGCACTAAAAAATATGATTTCATTCTTGTGACGGACAACAAACAGTTCCAATTTTTTGAAAAATACATTTTATTACGCGCGCCAAAACCCGATGTATCACTCGCTTGCCCTGACCATACACAGTTACTTATTTATATTGCAAAGAAAAATGAATTTAACACCGTCTTACAGAAGCAATGGGTAAGTCATACAAATAAACGCATCTTTTGAATGAAGGAAATTTTATGACATTAAATATAGTCATTCCAATGGCAGGCAATGGCAGCCGATTTAATCGAACAGAATATCCAATGCCAAAACCACTTATTCCAATTCACCAAACACCAATGATTCAATTAGTTGTTAATAATATTCGGCCTGCTTGTTCGCATCGCTTTATTTTCATTTGTCAGCGCTCACATGCCATAGAATATCAATTGCATAAAAAACTAAAAACGTATGCGGAAAATTCAATTTTAGTAGAACTTGATACTGTCACAGAAGGTGCTGCTTGCACTGTTTTAGCAGCAGAAAAATGGATTAATACTGCTGAACCTTTGATGATTGCTAACAGTGATCAATACATCGATTTTGATATTAATCTCTACTTGAACAAAATGACTCATGAGCAACTTGATGGGTTAATTATGACAATGCGCGCGCATGATCCTAAATGGTCGTTTGTTGATTTAAATGCAGAACAATACGTAACAAAAGTCGTCGAGAAGCAAGCCATTTCTGATGAAGCCACCGTGGGAATTTATAACTTTAGCAAAGGTAACGATTTTGTATCTGCTGCCCGAGCAATGATTAAAAAAAACTTGCGAGTTAATGGCGAATTCTATGTCGCACCTGTTTTCAATCAACTCATTGAAGCAGAAAAAAGAATAGGAATTTATAATATTGGTGCTGACCGCAATGGCATGTATGGATTAGGTACGCCAGCCGATTTAACGTACTTCATGAATTTGAAATTGTCAGAAAAAATTGCGGAACTAAAAAATGAAAATAATTAGTCATCGCGGTTTTTGGCATGCAACAGAAGAAAAAAATCAGCGCGTTGCTTTTGAAAGATCTGTTGCAATGCGCTTCGGCATAGAAACCGATATTCGCGATTACCAGGGCACACTTGTTATTTCACATGACATTCCAACAGGCAATGAAATCACGTTGACTGAGTTTTTAGATATTGTGGGTGATTCTTCCATTACGCTTGCCATGAACATTAAATCTGATGGATTGGCCTTACCCTTCAAATCCATTATGGAAAGAAAAAAAATTAAAAAATGGTTTGCGTTTGATATGTCTATTCCAGATATGCGTAGCTATGCACACAATAATCTTGCTATTTTCACACGCCTAAGTGAGCTTGAACCGACTCCTGTCTTACTCGATAAATCAGCAGGAATTTGGTTAGACGCATTTAATTCCACTTGGTACACAGCAGAACAGATCAAACAGTATCTCGATGCTGAAAAATTTGTTTGTGTCGTTTCTCCCGAATTGCACCAGCGTGATCATCAAAATGTCTGGGAAATACTGCAGACATTAGCATCGCATCCCAATTTACTGCTTTGCACAGATTTTCCAGATAAAGCGCAATCTTATTTCGGAGTCAAAAATGATTAAGGCCGTTATTTTTGATATGGATGGTGTTTTGATTGATGCAAAGGAATGGCATTATGAAGCGCTAAATCGCGCCCTATTACAACATAATTTTTCAATCAACCGACTTGATCATGAAACGATTTATGATGGTTTGCCCACTAGAAAAAAATTAGAAATATTATCTCAATCCGAAGGTCTTCCACGTCATTTACACAGTGAGATAAATCGACTTAAACAACAATTTACACTCGAGTTGATCAATGAATATTGCAGACCCTGTGCTGAACATATCACAGCATTTAACGCATTAAAAAAAATGAATTACAAATTGGCTGTTGCATCAAACTCTATCCGGCATACAGTTGAACTCATGATGGAAAAATCAAAATTAAATATTTTTTTAGATGCGATATTTTCATCAAGCGATGTCATACACCCAAAACCTCATCCAGAAATCTATTTGACGACCATTACAAAATTAAATCTGGCTCCTTCTGAATGCCTGGTTTTAGAAGACCATAAAAAAGGAATTGAAGCAGCAGAAGCTGCGGGAGCTCATGTATTGGTCGTGAAAAAGACTTCCGATGTCACGTTAGCAGCCATCATGGCGCGTATTCATGAACTACACAGCTATGGGAGATAAATAAAATGAAAAAAATGTATGTCAGTTCACAATTTTTTGGATTCGGCCCAACTTCGAATTTGTTTTCAATCTTAAAAAATTTAAAAATGAAATCTGACTCATTTGAGATTTATGCCCTCAAAAATGAAGTCATGGAATTATTTTCTGAACGAAGTCCTGGCGTAATAGATCAATGGAGTAATGAGATAAATTATTCAAATTTAGATATTTTACTCAGCTCATTTGATCCATTCACGGTGGTAGATGCATGGCTGAAAGATATTCCTTCCGTTTTTTATTGTAATTTATTTTGGTATTGGGATGTTTTTCAAAAGCGCGACAGAATGATTGAGCATCGCGATAATCTCTATCAGCTTAAAAAAAGCAATCATTTTGCAGAAGCCAAAAATTTATTCATGGATATATTCAACAACAATCCACACGAAGGAATTTTTCTTGGCTATATGCTTTCTACGCATTGTTTCACACGAAATTTCTTTGGGCTTGATCAGTTATTTGATATTTATAAAAACGAAATGAACATGTCATTTTGCGATATCTTTATTCCATATCAATTAACTAAAAATGCCAACTTCCAAAAAAATCAAGTTCTCATTCAGTTATCTGGTAGTCGAAACAGTGTTGTAACGACGGCTGAAAATACTTGTTATTTGCAATTATGCATTCAATTAGCTAAATACATCGGTTATTTACAACCTAACTTAGAAATTGTTATTTGCGCTAATCCAGTTATTTTAAATCAAGCGACTACAGAAAAACTACCAGACAATGTACGGCTTATCCCGTCTGTTTCTCAAGAAGAAAATTTCAATATGATGGAAAACGCTCTCGCATTGTTTACCTCACCAGGTTTAGAAACAATTTATGAAGCAATTTATTGCAACTGTCCTGTGTTTTTGTTGCCTGAACAAAATGCCGGACAATTTTCAATTTTTCAATTATTACAAACAACGGGGTTTGATCCGAATCGATTTCTGATCAATGAAGAATTTCCTTCGCGACCTGTGCAATTTGGCGAAGAAGATGCGCATGAGATATATAAAATAATCCAACAAAATGTATTATTTTCTGAGTTGAATCTCAATCGTTTGTGCGAGCTTGCTTTCGCTTTTATTGAAAACATGCAGAATGAAAAAGAACGCAACTCGTATCTTGCAATGTCACTCAATTCATTAAAATCAAAATCCGAAAAAAGTCCTTTTACTACCAATGACACTGTATCTGATTTTATTATCCATCATTACACTTGAGCATCCCATGAATACACTAACGCAAAAAGTTTTACGCGGTGAACTATTTCACCGTATCAGGAAAAAACAACCTTACTCTATTGAATTATTGAATATCAAATTAATAATTGCAGAGGATGTATTCCCACCTGACTTGGGTGCTACCACACTTTATTTGGCGAAGGCCATTCAAAAACAAAAACAAATTTACACCGCACTTGATATGGGTTGCGGTTCAGGAATATTGGCTTTGCACATGCGACAATGTGGGATACCGGAGGTTTGGGCCGCTGATATTCATAAACCAGCCATTCACTGCACCTTAGAAAATAGCAAGTTAAATCCGGATTTGGCGCCTATTCACATTATTGAGAGTGACTTATTTTTAAATATTCCGTCGATGCAGTTTGATTTGATCGTATTTAATCATCCCTATTATCCCACACTAGGAAAACCTGTCTTTGGTGATAATCCAGATGGCGGCAAAGAAATACTGACTCGTTTTTTTATGTCACTTGAAAAATTTTCTCATCCCAACACAAAAATTCTTCTGCCTTTTTCAAGCATGACAGAGTCTGAGCATGATCCCCTGACAATTGCGTTGAATTTAAAATTATTTCAGGTTGATACTCTGTTAAAAACGCAAGATGCCAATGGTCATCATACTATTTACGAAATTTCATTTAATAAACGCGAGCAAGTATGATGAATATCGATATTAATGAAACTGTCAATCAATTACTTTTAGAAGGTTTTGTTATTCTTGATGATTGTGTTTCTTCTCTGCATTTAGATTTATTGCATCACAAGATGCTGGCTGAAACACTGCAGATGATTCATGAAAAAAAATGGGGAGGTGTTGGCAGTCTGCAGGGTCATCTCCAACAAAATCCTCCGCGTTATGCGCCTTATGTTTTTCGTGATATTGTTTCAAACCCGCTAGTGATCGATATTTCTGAACGCATTTTAGGTGAAAATTTTTATAGTGATTTTTACAGCGCCAACACAAACTGTCCAGGCAGCATGATGCAACCTGTGCATAGTGATTGCGGTTCATTATGGCAAGGCAATCGCATTGCTCATCCTCCTGTTTCTTTGATAATTAATATTCCGCTGGTTGATGTGGATGAAAATAACGGAAGTATGGAAATATGGCCTGGCAGTCACCGAATATTACATTTCAAAAAATATGTAGAAGCTGATTTTCTTGAAGCGCGACAAACTATTGCGCCGCCTATTCGAGCCAATATGAAAAAAGGCAGCATATTGATTCGTGATGCGCGTCTCTGGCACAGAGGGATGCCGAATATTTCAAATCACCCACGACATATGTTAGCAATGATTCACCACATACATTGGCTGCAACGAAATGAGAAACTGGCATTTGCAAAAGGTTGTGAATTAGAAATACTGGATAAACGTCTGCAACATCATATTTATTTTACTGATGGATTCATTGATCATTCAATTGACCCTACCAATGGCGAATATTCACAAATACCTGAGTCGTAAACCTGGATTGCCACGTCCAGCAAAAAACGCTGGACTCGCAATGACGCCAAATACCCCGCCAAAATCACCCATAAAATTCCATTAAAATTAAAAATGTACATAAATTCCACACCCAAAACCTATTTTCACAGAGGTATAATATTCTTAACAAATGATGACAATAAGGAGTGATTGCCATGCGAACATTACTTTTTTCGTCGTTACAACTCGCTACTTGTTCCCTCGTTCTTCTTCTCGCGTCTTGCGCTAACCGTACAGATATGGCTTACAACAACCTCCCGCCTACCCCGCGGTATGATACTGCTCGTTTTTCAGAAGATTACAGCGCCAAACTGCCACAACATTTCGATACAGCTGGCAAAAAAACTGTTGTTGTTGATCCCAATGCGCATGCCTGGGGTGCCTATGACAAAGATGGCAACCTGATTCGTGCAGGTATTGCGACCGCCGGTGGAACAAACTGTCCACCCGATGCCGCAAATGAATCCGATTGCAGAACTGGCCGAGGCACGTACCATATCACCAGCATGGGCGATAACAGTTGCTATTCGAAAACTTATCCAAGACCCAACGGTGGCGGTCTCATGCCATTTTGCATGTACTTTAACAATGGACAAGCATTACATGGCTCACCAGATGACATCGTCGTAAATGATAACGTCAGTCATGGTTGTGTCCGTATGCGTATCCCTGATGCGGAGTGGATGCGATATAACTTCGCTTCAGTCGGCACGAAAGTTGTCGTACTACCCTATAATTAAATAAACCACACAAGCCCGGCTGAGTTCATTCAGCTGGGCTTTGTTTTACTTCCAGTCCTTTCAGTTCTAAAATAACAATTTGATCGGCTAAAAGGAGTTAGCGCATGTTTGCCTGGCTGCAACGATATCAACCCGTTAGCATCACTAATGCGGTAACCCATGCCCTTGAATGGTTAAGCGCTGGTTTTCAAGATGTTCCACTGCCCAATCCCCATTTTATGCGCACGGATCCAGATAAAAGCGTTGCCATTTATTGCACGCATGGCACAGCCGATCGTGTCTCTGCTTTTCGCCGTATAGCTAATCGCATCATGAGCATGCTGCCGTATACTGTTTCAGCTATCCATCTGATTTCATTTGATGAACGCTTTCAAGGATTAGGCATCGATGATTTTGCAGAACAATTGTTGAAAAAAATACTAGAAAATGGGGATAAACGCATCATCTTATGGGGACATTCCCGAGGCGGCTTAGTCAATGCCTACCTCACTGAATATTTGGCGGAAAAAGCGGGAATTGAAGTGGTAGCAGAATTTGCCATTGGCACACCATTTCGCGGCAGTTCTTTAGCAATCTATCCTTTGACTTTATTATCAAAATCAATTGCACAAATGGAATGTGGCAGCAGTTTTCTCATTAAGCTCGTTGATAAAATTCATCAATCCAAAGTAAAACGTTTTTATTACGCTGCAGAAAAGGATGATCTCGTAAAATCAGAAGCAACGAGTATTGATCAACCAGCGACGTTGCTTGATAGACATGGCCATTTATCAATTATGTCATCGCACCGATTAGTGCAAGATATCAGTTACGAAATTAATCGTTTATGCTTGCCCGAATCAAAACCACTTGCTGATGCAAAAGACGAAGAGGAATATCAGTTCGTCGGTGATAACTCAACCTTAGAATTAGCCGATGCTTACTATGAAGTTGATATTCAAGTTGAAGAATTAAAAAAACGTTCGCATCTCAAAGATCCATCGCAAAAAATTAAAATATTAACCAAACTTCGCAGTATGCTCGGCGACATGATAGATAATGGCAGAGGCGTGACTTATCCCAACGAAACAACGGTTGGGAAATTTATTCAGGCTTTTTTACAGGATGAAACAATCAATGACGGCATCAAGCCAATCACCTGCCTGACAGAATCTTTAAATTTTTCGCTCTTCGCGCCATCCAGTTCCCAATCATTTATTGATGAATTAGTGCAAAATTATATTGCTGTGCCGCTACAAAAACCCGCAGCGACTTGTCATCCCTCACCCACGCCAGTAAGATAGCTTTGCATTAAATTTAAAATTTTCGGAGTATCACAGCTTGTTTCGACCTGCCGCTCTCTTTATTGGATTACGTTACACTCGCGCAAAGCGCCGAAATCATTTTATTTCATTGATTTCATTGATTTCGATGTTGGGAATCGCGTTAGGCGTCGTTGTGCTTATTACAGTTTTATCAGTATTAAATGGATTTGACCGCGAAATCAAAAAACAAGTTTTTGGCATGATTTCACCTATCGTCCTTGGCAGCTACAACGGCCAAATTTCCGATTGGCAAGCGCTAGAAAAAATCGTGCTCCAGCATCCGGGCGTTACTGGCAGCGCACCTTTCATCAGTGGTCAGGCAATGTTGAGCAATTCGAATTTAACTGAACCCGCCATTGTGACTGGCATTCTCCCAGACCAGGAAAAAACAGTTTCTGCGTTAGCAACGCAAATCACCCAAGGTCAACTTACTCATTTAAAACCGGGGCAATTTGGAATTATTTTAGGTGAAAATTTAGCGAACCATCTCAATGTCAAACTCGGTGATGGAATCATTGTTGCGATACCAAAAGGTTCTTTCACAACAACCAACATCACACCCAGCTTCAAACAATTTACCGTCGTCGGAATATTTCGTGCAGGCGGTGGTGGTTTTGGTTTTGATGCAAAATTTGCATATATCGATTTAACAGACGCACAAAATTTATTTGGCTTAGGCCATGCTGTGACGGCACTGCATATCAATGTAAAAGACATTTATGCCGCACCGAGAATTGCACGTGAATTAGAACCGCAATTGCCTCCCACGTTAAGAGCTGGTAATTGGACGGAGCAATTGGGCGATTTTTTTGAAAATATTCGCACGACAAAAACCATGATGTTTTTTATTTTTATTTTGATTATTGCAGTGGCCGTTTTTAATTTGATTTCTACCATGGTGATGGCTGTTAAAAATAAACAAGCTGATATTGCGATTTTACGCACATTCGGTGCCACACCTAATATGATTTTAACTATTTTTATTGTGCAAGGTGCTGCAATTGGAATTGGTGGAACATTGCTTGGAGTTATTTTCGGGATGTTGCTGGCATGGAATATCAGTGCCATATCGATTTGGATTCAACATGTTTTGCATACGCAACTTATTTCTTCCAGCGTTTATTTCGTGAATTATTTACCGTCTGAATTGCATTGGTCTGACGTTATCACAATTAGTGTTGTTGCACTTGTGTTGAGTTTGCTTGCGACACTCTATCCTGCCTGGACAGCTGCAAAAACAGAGCCGGCTGACGCATTGCGGTATGATTAGGTTTGTCATCCTGAACGTCAGTGAAGGACCTCCATATTATAACTCGGAGATCCTTCACTGACGTTCAGGATGACAACCTAATCGCCTAAATTCCGCCGCAACGTTTTTTTAGTTGCATGCAATTTTTTCTTGCTCAAGCGACGCTGCTTGGACGCAAACGTAGGTTTGGTTTTTCTGCGCTTTTTAGGTGGAACTGCTACACTTTTAATTTGTTCATACAAGCGATTCAATGCATCTTGTTTATTGCGTTCTTGCGTACGAAAGCGCGTTGCTTTAATGATAAGCTCGCCTGCTGTAGTAAGTCGCTTGCCCAGTAATGCAACCAAACGCATTCGCACATCATCAGGTAATGTTGTTGAATGTAACACATTAAAACGAAGCAACACGCCGGTTGCAACTTTATTAACATTTTGCCCGCCAGGGCCAGGAGAATTGATAAACGTGATAGTCACTTCTGCTGGATTCAAAAAAATTGTCGATGTGATCTTAATCCAATTCTCTGTCAATGGATTCTCCTAGCTATGACAACCAGTCTTTCACTAATTCTTGATATGGTTCAATTGGTGCTGGCGCATCACGATTAGTGATTGCATTAATGATAAATGGTTTATTGAGTGAAAGCGCTTGTTCAATGACCCGTGGAATTTCTTTAGCTTCGCGAATTGTCACACCTTCCACTCCCAATGCTTTACCGAATAGCACCCAATCAATGTCTGTTAACAATGTCATTTCCCGCGCGCCTTTATTCACTTTCTTTTCTCGCAAATACATATCACCCAATGCATCATTGTTGCTAATCAAAAATATCACTGGAATTTGATAACGCGCTGCCGTTGCAATTTCCATACCATGCATACGCATGCAACCATCACCCGTAATCACTAACACAGGATGCTCAGGCGCTGCCAGTTTGCCGCCAATCGCAGCGGAAATCGCCCAACCCATCGGGCCAATATTGGTTGCTGAAATAACGTTGCCGCCAGGTTTGGTTATCCAGTAATGTCCTGCAAAAGCACGGTGCGCACCCGAATCAATATAGCAAATTGTATTATCTGGCATGAGTTGATTGACTGTTGCAATCAAATGCGCAGGCTCTAGTGGTGTTGCTTCAGAATTCATTCGTGCAATGTCATAAAACAAAGGAATTTTCATTAATTTTTTTACCCAGCTGGAACGAGCTGGTTGTGTCTTTGTTAAATCAGTTAATGTCGCTTGATTAAAATAATCAAGCGTTGCTGTGCAATCACTTTGTACCGCATACGTCACCGGATAATTGCGATGTAACATTGTATTATCTAAATCAATTTGCACTAAGGTTTTGCCGCGTTGCAATTCTTTACTCCAGCATAACGTATCACGCGCATTTAAACTGGAACCTAAAATCAAGAGTGTTTCAATCTCATCACTCAAGAGAGTTTCAATTGCACGTTTATGCCCAGCATAACCAAACATACCTAAACACAACGGATGCGTTTCTGGCAATAAACCTTTTGCAGCAAATGTTAGTGCAAACGGAATTTGATAGCGTTCTACAAATGTTTGTAAAGCTTTTTCAGCATGACTTAACACAGCACCACGACCGACCAGCAACGCAACTTTTTCTTTTTGCAAATAACGTTTGATTACATGATCTAATGCATGAGTATCAGCTAAATGGCGGGTTTTAAAAAAATGATAATCTAATTTCTCGGGCTGTATTTCTGCAAGTTGTAAATCACGAGGTAATGCTAAATGGGCAGCGCCCGGTAAATTGCCATGAATTGCTTGCAATGCTGCTTGCCATTTTTTAGGGACTTGTGAAATGAGCTGACAGCTCTCCGAATAACGCGTAGCAGGCTTCATTAATAATGCGTCATCGATATCATCGACTTTTCCTGCAATTTTTGTAGCTGAACCACCTGTGATACAAAAAAGCTTGGTTCGATCGGAACTTGCAGCGAGCAACGCCGGTACCAAATTGGCAGCACCCGGTGCACCAATCGCCAAACAAACGCCCATTTGATTACGTACTCGCGCATAGCCATCCGCCATAAATCCAGCGCCTTCTTCATGGCTCGTCACAATCGGTTGAATTGCAGTTTGCGCACCGAGTACCGAAATCAATGGTTCCAATTCTAAACCGGGTACCAAAAAAACGTGGCCACAACGCAAGAGTTCTAACTGTTGGATAATCCATTCTGCCAGAATCATTGCATTTTCCTTTATTAAAGTCAGCAGACCCTATTATACCCTAGAATATTTATAAAACAGGCATAAACTCGCGCCTACCGTAATAGCAGATGAAAAAGCTAACATAAATAATAAAACATTCGCCGTCGCGTTTGCCACATGAAACAGCTCAGGCTTGACTGACTGTAAATATCCCATGACAAAATGCACGCTGAAAATCAATAAAAACACGAGGATATTTGAATAAGTACCCGGCAGACTAATGAGCTTTTGATCTCTATCTGCTTGAATACGCATATTTAGTCGTAACAGAATCCCTGCCACAATGCCAAACAGGACACCAACTAGCAACATAATCTGACTATCAAAATTAAGATAAAAATCTTCTGTGACATTTTGATAAAACAAATACATAAAAATAGCGGGGGTAATTGCTAATTTTTTTACTGGAATAACTCGATCTTTCAAACTGGGCAGCAACACAAAAACGATGATCGCCCCAATCATTATTACTGTTGTAAAACTCATTTCTCCTACTCCACGTTTAATTTATTGATTACTTCATCACACCAGGCTAATTTGGCTTGTGCCAACTTAATTCCGTAATCAAGCGACATGAGCCAATACGTCAGATGCGGCGAATTTTTTTCTTCTTGCATTAAATAGTCTTTCGTTGCTTTTAGTTGTGCAATAGACGATTTAACCTGATAACGACGTGCTGCAATGTGTTCTGCGTTGATACGCGGTGCTATATTCGCACCAAAAAAAAGTTTCAACAGGAATTCATCGCGCACACTGAATGTCAATGCTTCTTCTGTCAGCCATTTTTTTAATTCAGTTCTGCCTTTTTTTGTAATGGAATAAATTTTTTTATCTCGCGTATTTTTTTTAGCAAGTTTACATGTAATCCATTCGAGTTCCGTGAGATTTGCTAAAGCAGGATATAGCTGACCATCGCTTTCAGACCAAAAATGTGCAGTGCTTTTTTGCATGAGTTGACGTATATCATAGCCAGACATCGGTTCAATCGTTAACATGCCCAAAATAGCGTAAGCGGTTTTACTGGTCTTACTCATTCGTTACCTTTTTAAGATATCTCTTTTAGAGATATTAGCCTAACTGGTAACGAATGGCAAGTTTTTTTCCTATTGGTAAGGTCTTACGATGACCTTGGTACCTACCGTTGCAAAGTTATAACGTACCCATTCAGCATCTGGCACATACATGCGTACGCAACCGTGGCTAACATTGCCATCTACCACATGAGAGCTAGGTGAACCATGTAACGCCTGACTGCCATGGAAGAACATGCAATAAGGCATTGGTGCACCGCCATGTGGCATGGGGAATAGGCTGGATTTGCAATTTGGACTGCCTAAGGAATTAATACGAAAGGTTCCGGTTGACGTATGACAGCGTCGACCAAGGTCCGCGCAATAATCAGAACCTGCGGAAGCTAACCCTGATTTGATTAAATTACCATCTGATCCATAGGCACCCCAGGCATGCACACGCGGATCGACGACAATCACTTTTTCCTTTGTTGCGATAGTCTGCGGAAGCCGCGATGAAACATCAACCGGCGTTGCTGGCGTTTTATTAATAGACTGTGAGGCAGTTTGTGTTGGAGAATATGTCGAGCAAGCAGTAAGGATAAATGACAACGTGCAAAGTATTAAGGCTGAATTGCGCATAACAACCACTCCTTTATCATTTGTAATAATAGGTTCAGTTTATCCCAAAAGTTTAGCAGTGGTTTGGTCTTATACTATTTTTAAAATATTCAGCGAGTTATGGCTAAAATGATAACAGATTGGTTCTTGGACAATTATTGAGACTAACAATAAAATATGCACGAACAATGAGAGAAAACCGCTTGTGATCGCATCACTGACTATAAACAAAACAACTTTTCCTACCAATCTTATCCAAGGTCCGCTTGCTGGAGTAAGTTGCGCCCCTTTTCGCCGACTTGTATGGAAATATAGCAAACCTGCGTTCACTTGTACTGAAATGATCTCTTGCAAAACTATCATTCATCAACCCGAAGCCGCGCTGAAGCGCTTTGTAGCAATAGCGCCTGATGAAGGGGCTGTGTGCTTCCAATTGTCTGCCAATAACCCAGCCGAACTGGCTGAAGCGACTAAACGCGTCACGGGTTACGGTGCTCACCTGATTGACTTAAACTGCGGTTGTCCTGTTAATAAAATTCGTAGCAAAGGCGCGGGCTCAAGCCTGCTCAACAATCCTAGCAAGCTTTACCAACTCATTACCGCAATGAAACAAAACACACATGTGCCTGTCTCGATAAAAATTCGCGTGGATGGCGGGAGTAGTGATCAATTTAATTTACAAGTAGCACAAGCGGTGAGTGATGCGGGTGCCGATTTTTTAATTGTGCATGGCCGACATTGGACAGAACATTATGAAACACCTTGTCGACATGCTGACATTCAATTTTTTGTAGAACAACTTAAAATTCCTGTGATTGGTAATGGCGACATCGCATGCGCACATTCCTTAAAAAAAATGCTTGCCACAGGCTGTGCCGGTGTCATGATCGCACGCGCTGGTGTGGGCCAACCTTGGTTGATTGGGAAATTACTAGCGGAAATGCAGCAAGAAAATTTTTCGCCGCCTAGCGCAAGTGAAATCGGCCAAATTTTTTTAGAACATGTTTCACAACTCACGACACTGCTCAATAGCGAAAAATTTGCAATTTTGCAGGCACGTAAATTTGCAAAATATTATGGGCGTGATTTAAAAAACCGAGCTCAATTTATCGAAGAAATAAATCTCTGTGAAACGTTGCAACAGTTAGAAACTATTTGTCTTCGCTATTTTATTTAACCATTGTTTCCAAGATCGCTTTCAATCGATCCGGCTGAACGACAAACTCACCTTGAAAAGGCCGATCTAGCGTTAACAACAAAAAAATAATCGACGCAGCCATCAATGCGGTTGCAGTCATACTCACGATATGTAGAAAATAACTCATTTTGAAAAGAAAATTTATTCCCAACGTCAGAATAGTTCCGATAAAAATCACAAGCCAGATTTCGCCGTCTAACTGCGAAAAACTCATGCTAATTCGCTGTTCACGCGCATTATAAAATGTTTTGAGCTCTTCAAACATATCGCGCGAAACCAATTCATCGGCGACGTGAAGCTTGCTGTAGTGATTAATTTGATCGCCAATTTGTTTGATAATCAACTCCCCTTCGCCATCGATTTTTTTTCCCGCCTCCATCAACGGCCATTCAACATTGATGACTTTGACCAAATAAGTTTTGATGAGATTTTTTATGTTTGTTTGCGCAGGATTTTCTAACCACTGACTGTCTCGATAAAGATTCGCAACGGCACTTGCTTCGCGCTGCACTGCATCTGACGTGTAACTAATATTATTAATCAAATATAACGCCATGAGTCCTACCAGTACGCCATAAATAATACCAATCACTGAAGCAATACTGCCTACCACAGCATTGTCTTTGTAGCGCACGCGAATCGGAACATAACGATGAATGAGAAAAACAGATAATAAAGAGCTAAGAATGAAAAAACCACTTAACAACAAGAATAAAGATGTATCCGGGATTTTATAAAAAAAATCAAGCATGCGCTTACCTCTTTTATATTATCTAGAATTTGTCATCCCCGCGAAGGCGGGGATGACAATTAAAACAAATTTATTTTTTCTGCACATCAATCAAATGCACTTTGAAAACCAACACTTGATTAGGTCCAATCACAGGCGGAACACCTTGATCGCCATAAGCCAATTCAGCTGGAATATAAAGTTCCCATTCAGAACCTGCTTTCATCATTTTGAGCGCTTCGGTCCAGCCAGGAATAACCGCAGATACTTGAAAAGAAGCATGCTGACCACGTTTGTATGAACTATCAAACTCTGTACCATCAATCAAAGTACCTACATAATCCACTGTAACCGTATCGTTATCAGTCGGTTGTGCGCCATGACCTTGTTTGATCACTTTATACTGCAAACCATCCGCTAATGTCTTAACACCCGGCTTGATTTTATTCGCAGCTAAAAAAGCAGCTCCATCGATTGGCTTGGCTGTGGTTGTCGTAACTGTTTGAGTTGTTGTTGAATTTTGCGTAGTTTGGCCTTCCGCATAAGCATTTACACACATGAATCCTGCCACCATGAGTGCAACCAGAGGTAACTTCCCTGCTTTATATTGCATCGTTTTTCTCTCCTAAAAGCGAATATCATAATACTTTTATTTTTTCACTACAAAGAATAAATATTGATATAATAGTAAAAACAACTAGGAGAGCACCATGGAAGTTGATCAACTTCTGGAAATCAGTGCCGAACGCCACGCATCAGATTTACATATTTTACCCGGATCCACACCGCTGTTACGCATTGATGGCGCACTCGTTTCTATGAAAGAAATTCCTGTGCTTTCTCCCGGCGAAACGAAACACATGCTTTATAACGTGATGACACCCGAACAACAGCATATATTTGAAACTGAGCGCGTGCTCGAACTTGCGCACACGGTTGCTGATATTGGAAATTTCAGAGTCAGTATATTTCATCAGATGCATGGCATAGGCGCAGTCTTTCGTGTGGTTCCAGAAAAAGTGCCGTCGTTTGAAGAGTTAGGATTGCCTGCTGTCCTAAAACAACTCCTCGCGCTGCCGCACGGATTGATTTTAGTAACCGGTCCAACCGGCTCTGGAAAAAGTACCACACTCGCCGCGATGATTGATTACATCAATAGTTTTCGCACCTGCAACATCATCACGATTGAAGATCCAATTGAATTTATTCATCAAAACAAACGCAGTATCTTCAATCAAATGCAAGTTGGTCGTGACACAACAGATTTTGCAACTGCGTTACGCTCTTCATTACGACAAGATCCTAATGTGATTTTACTCGGTGAATTACGTGATCTGGAAACCATGCGACTTGCTTTAACAGCAGCTGAAACAGGGCACTTAGTGTTAGCGACATTGCACGCGAGCTCCGCTCCCATTGCGATTAGTCGTTTTGCGGATGTGTTTCCAACGGAAGAAAAAAATCGTGTCAGAACTTTATTGTCCGAAACATTACAAGCTGTGATTTGTCAGACACTCGTTAAAAAAACATCGGGTGGACGCGTAGCTGCGTTTGAAGTTATGTTATCGACGCCACCCATCCGTCACTACATTCGCCAAGACATGCCATCACACATGGAATCTGCGATGCAAACCAATGCGGATAAAGGGATGTTTACACTCGAGCAGCATTTACAGCAATTAGTGAAAAAAGGCGTAGTCAATGGCATGACAGCCGCCAGTGTTCTCATCAATCAAAAACCCTTCAAGGAATCAGCAAAAAAATCGAGTGAAGCTAAACATAAATAAAATTTCTAGACCTTATCGCTCTTGCGGTAAATTATCCCGATGTTTCCAATTAATTGAACACCTTCCGCCTGAAGTGCGCTGCAAAGTTCGGTAAAATATTCCCGACGCATTTCACGGTCTTCGGCCTGAATCCGAATTTTTATCAATTCATGATCGTACAATGCACGGTCTACTTCTTTTTTGACTGCATCTGTCAACCCTTGATGTCCAATAAAAACAATAGGTTTCAGTTTGTGTGCTTTGGCTTTTAATAACTGTTTTTCTTTTGGAACAAGTGACATTGTAGCTACTTCCTATCAACAAAAACCGTTATTCTATACATATTATAGAGGAACTCAACCAATGACTGGGATACATTATCTTTTCGAAGGCTTTAAATTAATTTTCAAACCCGGCTTAAAACGCTTCGTGATTATTCCATTCTTTATTAATGTATTCATTTTTATAGGATTATTTTTTTTAGCACGGCATTTTTTTGCGGAATTTAATCTCTGGGTACAAAATTATTTACCGCATTGGTTGTTATGGTTGAGCAGTTTGCTTTGGCTCGTGTTTTTTATCGGATTTTTGCTTGTTTTTATTTATACCTTTGTCACGCTAGCCAATTTAATTTCAGCGCCTTTTAATAGTTTTTTAGCAGAAAAAGTAGAACGTTATCTGACAGGCAAACCACTTGCTGAACTCAGTTTCCGTGATTCGATAAAAGATATTCCGCGCGTGATGGCGCGCCAATTTGCACTGATAGGTTATTATGTACCGCGCGCAATTGTGCTGCTGATTTTCTTTTTTATTCCCATCGTGCAAATGGTTGCGGCATTACTTTGGTTTGTATTTAATGCGTGGTTCATGACATTGCAATATCTGGATTATCCTACTGACAATCAGCGTATTCCACTGAGCCAGGTACATAGTTGGCTTTGGCAAAACCGGTTGCTCTCATTAAGTTTTGGTTCCGCTGTGCTGGTCGTAACGCTGATTCCGATTGTAAATTTTTTTATTGTCCCAGCTGCAGTTGCGGGAGCAACTAAGCTTTGGGTGGATAAAGGCTGATTTTTTAATTAATATTAGCGTCTCAATTCAGAGGAATATTTTATGGTAGGATCAAGAAAAGTCGCTGCGATGGAAACCGCTGAGACGAGTGACACAAAGAAATGTAATTATTCGATTGGCAATTGTTGTGGATTTTTTTCGAGATTATTTAGGAAACCGCAGACTGGGATTTTGAATGACCAGTTGTTAACGCCTTCTCATAAATCTACAACACCGACTGTTAAATAAATGTTTGTCATCCTGAACGCAGTGAAGGATGACAGAGTTTTATCCCCGCCCAATCCCAAAATATTCAAACTCCGCATCTTTCATCTGCTTTGGATCATATTGATTTCGCCCATCAAAAATAATGTGCTGTCGCATCATTTTTTTCATAGCAGCGATATCGGGATAACAAAATGATTTCCACTCAGTCACCAACACCAATGCATCCGCTTCTTCCAATGCTGCATACTGATGTTCAACTAACTGCAGTTGCTTGGACTGAAACCATTCCTGCGGCAAAATATGGGTTGCTGCAGGCATAGCAACGGGATCATAAGCATAAACAGTTGCATTGCGCTGAAGTAATTTTTCCAACAAAACCAGCGACGACGCTTCACGCATGTCATCCGTACCTGGTTTAAATGACAAACCCCAGACGGCAATTTTAATACCCGACAAGTCATTGCCAAACCGTTTGAAAATTTTATGTGGCAATACATGTTTTTGCTGAAAATTACGATCTTCAACTGCACGTAACACGAGTGGATCCACGCCGTTGATTTCTGCCATTTTGATTAACGCTTTCACATCTTTTGGAAAACACGAACCGCCATAACCACAACCTGGATAAATAAATGAATGACCAATGCGAGAATCCGAACCAATCCCCACGCGAACATTATCCACATCCACACCCATGCGATCACATAACATCGCCATTTCATTCATAAATGAAATTTTTGTCGCAAGCATGGCATTCGCAACATACTTTGTCATTTCCGCATCTTTCACATTCATAAAATGAATTTTTTCTGGATGACGCAAAATCGGCATATAAAGTTCCAGCATAATCATCTTGGCTTTTTTTGACGTTAAGCCAATGATGATGCGATCTGGCTTCATGAAATCATCAATCGCAGCACCTTCGCGTAAAAATTCTGGATTACTGACAACATCAAATTTCGCTGCGATTTTTCGCTGTTTTAAATTTTCTTGAATAATTTGCTTAACTTGATCTGCCACACCAACCGGCACCGTGGATTTATCGACGATGACACAATAATTTTTGATGTGCGAACCAATATTTTTTGCAGCTTCCAACACATATTGCATGTCAGCAGAACCATCTTTATCGCTAGGCGTGCCAACAGCAATAAAAATCACTTGCGGTTCCACACTTAATTCAGCAAGCGATGTCACAAAATGCAAGCGGCCTTCTGTCAAATTGGTTGCAACCATCGCTTCCAAACCCGGTTCGTAAATTGGCAGAATACCTTGTTTAAGATTAGCAATTTTTTCTTTGTTAACATCCACACACGTAACATGATTACCTAATTCAGCAAAACATGCTCCTGTCACCAACCCGACATAACCTGCACCAATAACTGTGATATTCACCGCTTATTCTCCATCGCATCTTTTTTTTGATGCACTTCATAAATTTTCACTTGATCGCCCCGCTCATTTTGAAAAACAGCGAGCGGTGTCAATTTAATTTGTCGCAAAATAGCTTGATCTGCATGAGATTCATTTTTATTAATACGCAGAGCCAAATAGTCGTATTGCCGCCATTGACCATGCGCAATTTTAGATAATTTTTCAAATGCATGACCTTGCGTAAAAATCGCATCGCCCATATGGCGCGAATAATATAATATTTGATAATCGTTACTATAAATTTTTGCATTCAGCGGCGCATTGACTGCTAACCAATCGCCTGCTTCGCGCACATATTTTTTTGAATATCCCAGATTAACAATGCCGCTCATTGCATACATCGCAATAAAAAATAGCGCCAGCAACACTGGCCATTTTCGTGTGCGCCAGGCTGAGATCAAATCATTCAAAGCAAACGGTACCCACAACATCAACACCAACGATAAGGCAATCAGATAACGTTTTGCGAGAAACATATTATCAATCAAAAACACGCTGGTGATTAAAACGTTAATAAAAATGTATGCGCCAAACACCAAACGCGTCGCTCGATCAAATTTCGTGATTTTTTTACACCAGGCGTAGACAATCAACACAGCATAAATCAATGAAACATTAGAAATCACACAGAGCACATACCAACCTACAAACATTGCCACTAAAATCAAACTGGCATCATGCATCGAAAATGAATTTAATACATGCAACGCCAGCGCATTGCTTGTGTTTTCAAATGAGACGATTAATTGGTGCACGCCATACATTAACTGAAATTGGATTTCTGCTAACCGACCTAACGATTGGCCAGGATGCATCAAAGCCCAACCGACCACCACGCCAGCACCCAACAAAGTAATGGTATTTAATTGTAAAAATCCAAGTAAACGACGGCCTAGCGATCGTCTTACATCCAAGAATACGGTGAATGGCAGCAATAACAAAAACAGGATGCCTTCAATACGAAATATACCCGCCGTCAATAAAGTAAAACTCCACAACAATGCGAGGTAACCGCGACGTAAATTGGGCGTGGCGATTTGAAAGTAGCGCAAGAAATACAGCAGCGATAATAAATAAAACGCCCAAAAACCATGATCGCGCACGATGTCGGTGCGAATGCCATTAAATTCGTGCGCTAATAAAATAACAAGTGCTGCTAACCACACGATGCGTTTTTTGGTTGTTAACGTATCGACTATCGCAATAAATGCAATCACAGTGATTAAAGAAAATAAGCCATTCAACACATACGCTGCAACCAGAGAAGGAACATGCGTGAGTTTAACGACGCCAAAAATTAACATGGAATAAAACGGCCATTTGGCTTGCGCGCAAAGATGCGTCGCAATCAAGAAACCTTTGTCCATTGCTTCGGCACTTTGCAAATAACAAATGCCATCTGGATTGATGACTGACGTTGTAAGTGCCGCCCAGAAAGAAAGTAAAATGCTGCAGAGCGCAGCAAGGCTATATAAAGCAAAACGTTGTTGACGCATTACTCCATGCATTCGACCAATTCTCGTAATGAACGTTTAAAGTCATCTGCGACTTCGGGATGTTTAAGCGCATAGCCAATGGTTGCTTCAAGATAACCTAATTTGCTACCGCAATCATAACGCTTACCACGAAACTGTAAGGCATAGACCGATTCTTCTTTGAGTAAATCAGCGATGGCATCCGTCAACTGAATTTCTCCACCCGAACCGCGTGCGGTTTTTTCCAGGTGCGTAAAAATTTGCGGCGTCAAAATATAACGACCGACCACACCCAAATTGGAAGGTGCATTTTCAGGATTCGGTTTTTCAATAATGTTTTGTAATCGAGCGAGTGCATTCGTTAATGAGCCTACATCAACTACACCATATTTTTTTGTTTCAGATTGCGCAATTTTTTCTACCGCAATAATGCTGGACTGGGTTTGCTCGAATGCATCAACCATTTGACGCAAGCACGGTTGTTTTCCACCATCAATCAAATCATCTGCGAGCAATACCGCAAACGGTTCACTGGAAACAAGCTGTTTTGCGCATAAAACAGCGTGTCCTAAGCCTTGGGGTGATTTTTGACGGATATAGGCGCAGGAAACGCCTTCGGGCAAAATATCGCGAACAATTTCCAATAAGTCAAACTTGCCGCGCTCCAATAAACTGGATTCCAATTCAAAATTAGAATCAAAATGATCTTCAATCGCCCGCTTACTGCTGCTCGTCACAAAAATTAATTCGGTCACGCCCGCCGCCACGGCTTCTTCAACCGCGTATTGAATCAAGGGCTTATCGACGATTGGCATCATTTCTTTTGGATTTGCTTTGGTCGCTGGGAGAAACCGAGTTCCTAAGCCCGCAACTGGAAAAACTGCCTTGGTTATTTTCATTCGTTTTTGCCCTAAACCGCCGAATTTTAAATGGCGGATGTTATCATAATTGGCGTTAAGAGAATACCCTTGTTCACCTAGCTACAACCTGCTATAACCAGTTTTTTCGAAGAGGATGTTCCATGAAGCTTGCCTACGCCACCACTTTTGATGCCCGTGATGTCATTAACTGGTCTGGCACCCCGTTTTATATGTCAAATGCCATCGAGCAGCAGGGTGTGTCGCTTGAGCGTATTGGGAATTTATCACGTCAATTACCGCCGTTTTTTAAAGCCAAACAGGTCTGGAAAAAAGTGACCTGTGGTCAACGCGAAAGCCCGCGCTTTAACACGATTGCAGCAAAACACTATTCCAAACAAGTCAGCGAACAATTAGCAAAAATGCAAGTGGATGCCATCATTGCCCCGCAGTTGAATCCCATTTGTTATTTGGATTGTAAGCAGCCCATCGTGTTATGGACGGATGCTTTGTATGCGAGTCTTTTGAGTTTTTATCCCGGATTTTCCAATCATTCTGCAAGCTCGATTGAACAAGGTAATATCATCACGCGTGAATGTTTAGCGCGTTGTGAGCTCGCTATTTTTTCTTCTGACTGGGCAGCCCGCACAGCGTTGGAAATTTATGGTGTCGCAAGTGACAAAGTCAAAGTTGTTCCCTTCGGTGCGAATCTGCAATCCAAACATACGCTCGACGATATTCGTGCGATGTTAAAAACGCGCTCGCGTGACACTGTCAAATTATTATTTCTTGGGAAACATTGGCATCGTAAAGGCGGCGATATTGTATTTAAAGTAGCAAAAGCATTGCATCAGGCGGGACAACCGGTTGAATTACATTTTGTTGGCTGTATGCCACCTAAAGAAATTGAAGTCCCTTCCTACATCCATTGTCATGGTTTTATTTCCAAACGTACGCCGGAAGGTATTGAGAAAATTTCGCGGCTGTTGCGCGAATCACATTTTTTGTTTGTGCCGTCGCGTGCTGAAGCGTATGGCATTGTATTTTGCGAAGCAAATGCGTTTGGTTTGCCTTGTTTGACTTCTTATGTCGGTGGTATTTCGACTGTCGTAAAAAATAATGTGAATGGAATGACGTTTAGTTTAGATGCAGCGCCTGAAGTGTATTGTCAGTATATTATGGAATTGATGCGGGATTATGCGCGTTATGAGGAATTGGCGTTGTCGGCGTTTAATGAATATGAGACGCGATTGAATTGGGATAAAGCGACGCGGGAAGTGAAGGCGATGATTGAAGCGGTGATTTAACAGATTTTTTGTGCCCGTGCCCGCGTGCGTGCCCGTGCCCGTTTTTTCTTGGATATTTAATCAGTTTGTCGTAGAAAAAACGGGCACGGGCACGCACGCGGGCACGGGCACGAAAAATCATGCACCCCACGCATGCTGAATAATCGTCCGCAAATCCGAATAACGCGGCGTCCACTTTAATTCTCGCATCGCAAGCTTCGCATCAGCCACTAACACTGCCGGATCACCGGAACGCCGTGCGCCATAAATTACAGGAATTTTTCGCTGCGTCACATCACGCGCCACATCCACTACTTCCTGCACCGAATAACCCTGCCCTGTTCCTAAATTATAAACACAGCGCTGTTTGCCAGCTTCTAATGCATGTAATGATTTAAGATGCGCATCGCATAAATCCGTGACATGAATGTAATCACGCACACAGGTGCCATCCGGTGTTAAATAATCTCGTCCATGAATGGTAATCGCTTCTCGATCACCACGCGCCACTTGCAACACCAATGGAATTAAATGCGTTTCAGGTTCATGACATTCTTTCAGCTTTCCAGCTGGATCAGCACCCGCTGCATTGAAATAACGAAGCGCTGCATACTGCAAACCCTGCGCTCCCGCTAAATCATGCAACACTTGTTCAACCATGACTTTCGAACGACCATATGGATTAATCGGTGCAATGGGATGATGTTCATCAATCGGCGTGTAATTCGGCTCACCATAAACTGCGGCAGTTGATGAGAAAATAAATTTTTTTACATCGTGCTTCAGCATCGCGTCTAACAAATTAAGCGTATTTGCTACATTGTTTTGATAATATTTCATTGGCTGATGTACAGATTCGCCAACCTGAATAAAAGAAGCAAAATGCATGACCGCAGCAACTGATCTGTCTTTAAAAATTTGTTCGAGTAAGTTGGTATCTGCAATACTGCCTTCAATCAACTCACTATTTAATACCGCATGCCGATGGCCAGTTGATAAATCATCTAACACAATCGGCGTATAACCCGCTTGATATAAAAAATCCGTCATGTGGGAGCCAATAAAACCCGCACCCCCAACAACTAAAATCGTTTTAGTAGGCATTTTTATTTACGAATCCTCGAAAGATCGTCAGAAAAATAATTTTAAGATCAAAACCTAAAGACCAATTTTCAATGTAATACAAATCATATTCGACACGTTTTTCTAAACTGGTATCACCACGCCAACCATTGACTTGCGCCCAACCGGTGATTCCGGCTTTGACCAAATGTTTTTGCATGTAACGTGGAATTTCATTTTTGAATTGTTCGACAAAGAATTGGCGCTCAGGACGCGGCCCAACAATCGACATGTCGCCATACAAAACATTTATGAATTGCGGTAATTCATCAAGACTCGTTTTACGTAAAAAATTTCCAACCCGCGTGGCTCGATTTTCATTTTGTTTCGCCCAAACGGGCCCTGAGTTTTCTTCCGCATTGACTGGCATGGAACGGAATTTTAACATTTCAAATTCTTTGCCGTTCCAGCCTACGCGCTTTTGTCGATAAAACACGGGGCCTTTTGAACTTAATTTGACGGCAATACTAATGACTAACAGCAACGGGCTGATGCACAACAAAATTAATCCCGCCAAAATGCGATCTTCAATTGCTTTTTTCATGCGATTCATTCCCACCATCGGTGTGGATTGAATGTTTAACACAGGAAATCCAGCGAGATTCGTCAAGGAATGATTCAATAAATCCATCCCAAAAATATCGAGCACAAAACGGGTAGTCACCATATCGTTGCGTAACTCATGCAAAATTTCTTTCACACGTTGTTCTGCATGCAGTGGCAGCGCAAGCCAAACCTCATCGATACCCTGCTCTGCGTTAGCAAGATACGCGCTGATATTATCGGGTGTTTTAATAATTGGCACGCCATGTGTTGTTTTGGAAACAACATTCGCTTGATCATCAAATAGCGCAACCACGTGAAAGCCGGTCCACATTTTTTGTTGCACAGTTTCAAGTAATTTTTCACCCAATTCACCCGCACCAATAATAATGACGCGACGCTCATTCCATCCGCGTGAACGCATGAGACGCAACACCACTAACATGCTGCACCGAAATAACAGCAATAATCCAAATGAAAAGCCACCCAACAATAAAAACCAGGTACGTGAGTAAGCTTCACCCGTCTTCGTTAAAAATGCCAAGCCTGCTAATAAAATCAATACCGTAAAAACGGCTTGCAACAAACCACCCAAATGCTGCCAAAACCCCAGCGCCCGGATCGAGTCATAAATCCGAAAAAAAGAAAACACAAATAAAGTGAGAAGGGCTGCGGTGATTAACGCCACTGAATAATCAGAAGAAATTTCTAATGTGCCGAATTTATAATAATAAGCACCGAAGCCTGCAATAACGACCGCCAAAATATCCATCCCACGCAATAAAATAGCGAGGAATTGTGAATATTCTTTTAATAATCCGCGAGGTAGCATAGGTTTTGATTCAAGATAAAAATATTACGCGAAATATAACATCCAATCTGCTTTCTTGGCTATATGTATGTTAAACGCCATGAATTTAAAGGGGTTTTGCACACACTAAGAGTTTGTTAAGCCTAGCTGAGTATACTATTGGGACTATAAAATGAGGATAAGCTTCATGGCAGCAACACGAGAATGTAATTATTTAAGCGTGCAATATCAGTTAAGCATGCTAATGAATATTTTCAACATAGTAGTGCCCACCTTAGAAAATTACATTCAATTGAATCGAGGGGATGTGCAGTCCGGCCTCCTACTGAATCAATTGCCGGCTAACGCTTCCCAAAAACAATGCGTGCGAACATTGCTGGAAACGTTTGATCGTATTACTGAGAATTGCCAACGTGCCATTGTTGAAAACAACTCTGAAGAACAGAAAGAAGATAGCTTCATTCCCCAATATAATAATCAGCATTTGTTAACTTATTTTAAAGCGCTTGAAGGCATATTTACTTTTGCTAAAACAAAATTAAAAGCGCTTGATGCCAGACTGATTTGTACTCTAGAAAAATGGATTGAAACATGTCAGCAAAATAAAAAATATTTACAACATGCTGCTGATATCAGCATTTATAAAGTCGTTCTGCCAGAAGAAAAATATAAAGAAATGTATGCTCAGTCAGAAAGATTTCACTACGAAGGACGCGCTATTGCGACGGCAAAAACAGTAGGTGGAACTATCGCAACACCTATCGCTGCGGGTATTGGATTTTTTGCGGTAACATTGTCGCTTGTCGGTTCTATTTACAGCAAGGGTCAAAAAACAATAGCAGAAATAGACAAAATTAGCCGCGTTGCGACAGTGCCCGGGAAAAAAGTAGGCGAAGGTATTTCTCGTTATGGTTATAGCTGTAAAGCGCTGATTCCTTCCGAGTGGATTGCATGCAGAATAGATGAAGTGAAAGACGATGGAACATTGGTCGAAGGTATTCTAAATCCAAAATTTATTTCTTATGACACGACTGTCAAAACTCGAGTTATTTTTATTTTAGACGCAAAAGATCCAGAACAGGTAATGCTGAAAGGGATATTTTATAAAGATATTGGGGAAAGTGGTAATACGATCTATTTTCATAATCCAATCGATGCAGCACGTTGCGCTAAAGACTTGGCCGATGGCAAAAAGTTTGATTACGAAGCCGGTTTTCGCAGATATCACGAATGGACGGATGCTGAACGGGCTGAAATACCCGCGTATGTTTCCCAAACAAAAGCAGCGTTAGGAACTCGATTCCCCAACACATTGGTTGAGGTGGTAGGAGACTATCTTGCTTTTGATCCGACTCCTGCATCAGTACCCCAGCCTCGCTCTTCTGGAAGATAATTTGTGCGTCATGAGATAAGAGAAAATCACTATGTTTGCTAATTCAATCCCAAAATTAGGAGCAGGAAGATTACAGCAACCGCAAATAGCTGGTCATTACAGAAATGAATTGCTTATACAAATACCTGTGCTATCTCTGGAACCAAAAGAATTCACTTTAGACCGCAAAGATGAGTTTAATTTCTTAATAATTACCGAGAAAATCTATTTGTTTTTGCAATCTGAACACATGAAATTGGGCATACCAAACAAAATGGTGGACATGGCTAATCTTTGTGAAATTGTAAAAAATGCTTATGACGCATATGTGAGTAATGGATTAAAGCTGAATGAATTTTTAAAATTAAAAGTTGTTATAAAAAAAGAAAACAACATGATCACCATCAAATTAAAAGACAATGGCACTGGATTTGAAGGTTATTCAAAAGGCGAGCCTATCGATCTTGCGAAAATAAATTATCAAATGAAAACGAATAAAGTTTTTGGTGGCAAAAAAATCGGAATTGGCATGTTTTCAGAAAAAGTACGCGACTTAAATGGATCTCTCACCTTAAAAAACAGGAAAGAGCAAGGCGCAAGTATTTCTGTGGAGTTTAGACTATTGAGATCGCGTTTATAACTGTCATCCCGCGACGCTTTTTAAGCGCGGGATGACGGTGAGGTAGTGCGCCTACTCAAGCACCAGTTCGGCACTGAGAGTTTTTTTCTGCATCAAATACCATTTCACTGTTTGCTGAATTCCTTCCGCAAAATCATGTTTCGGTTGCCACTGCAATTCATTCCGCATGCGAGATGGATCAATTGCATAACGCCAATCATGTCCGGGTCTATCTTGCACAAATTGAATGAGGCGCGCATGTGGCGCATGTTCCGGAAAATAGTTATCCATCAGCGTTGTGATATGTTTAACTATATTTAAATTGCTCCACTCATTATTGCCGCCAATATTATACGTTTCTCCCAAGCGCCCTTTTCTCACCACGAGATCCAACGCATCACAATGATCTTCCACATAAAGCCAATCGCGGATATTACTACCATCATTGTAAATTGGAATGTTGGTTTGTTTTAAACAGGCATTCAGAATCGTTGGAATAAATTTTTCATTATGTTGATAGGGACCATAATTGTTCGAGCAATTGGTCGTGACCACGGGTAATTTATACGTGTGAAAATAGGCTCTGACTAAATGATCTGAGCCGGCTTTCGATGCGGAATACGGTGAATTGGGTTGATAAGGTGATTGCTCAGTGAAGGGCAAATCATCTTTACCTAACGTGCCGTACACTTCATCGGTTGATACATGATGAAAACGGCATTCGTTGCTAATTAATTTGTTTTCAATTAACCAATAAATTCTAGCGGCTTCCAATAAGATAAATGTGCCGACTAAATTGGTGCGGATAAAAGGTTCTGGGCCTTCGATGGATCGATCAACGTGGCTTTCTGCGGCAAAATTGACGATGGTATCAATCGCAAATTCGCGTAATAAATTGTCTATGAGTGTGCGATCACAAATATCGCCGTTGACTAAAATGTGGCGCGAATCGTGTGCGAAGTCGGCTAAATTTTTTTCTGAGCCGGCGTAAGTGAGTTTGTCCAGATTGATAATTCGGATATTTTCGTAGTGGGATAACATGTAACGGATGTAATTACAGCCGATGAAACCGGCACCGCCAGTGACTAAAATATTTTTGGGGGAAAATAAGCCTGACTCATCAGCTAAGGTGATTCCTTTCATGTTTCATTCTCTTTAAATTTTTAGTATAAGGTGTGTGAATTTATCCTAGCTTAGGCTGGTTAGTCAATATTGACTGGGTTGATATGCTCTGCCTCACAGGATTTAATAACTATTATTAAGGATGATATTCGCTAATGCTGAATCGTGATGACCAATTATTAGATGCTAAGAAAAAAATAGTGGAGCTCATGGTAACACCAGAGGGGCCTGATAGCTCAAAAGAACTTGAAAAATTACCTTTAAAAACTATCAAATATTATATTTTAGCTGTAGAACGCCTAATAATTGAGGCTGAAGATACTAAACGCGAAGGAATACAACTTGCACTGAAGACCTTACAAAGGCTTCGCCCAACTGATCCGGGCTTTGGAACACCACATGTAGTGAACTATGATGTTTATGAGTTTCATACTATACACTCAAAAAAAACCACCTGTAAAATGGTACATATGAAACCTGAGTTCACTCTTTTCGATTTTGAAATGATGCTGAGCGAGTTAAAGCTACTTAAACTTGCAAAAAAAACAAATAAAGAATTAGAAAAAGAATTGTTGCAAACCGACACGCTAAAAAGCTTAATCAAAAAAGCTCCCGCAGAAGATTCAGAGTCGCTTGATAGTGAATATGAAGTTAAAAAGCCCTGTAATGCGCAATTCGTTGAAGATGTACGAGAAAGAATTCTTGCTGAGCAAACAAAACTTGCGTTTGAAGCGTTGGAGAACTATCAAGAATTAGTTGATAAATTTTTCGCATTGGATACTGCCTATCAACAACAAACGTTAGAAAATGAAACGCTAAAACTATTAGTAGAAGAATCGCATGCCGTACAACAAGAGCTTGACGAATCAAAAGCAAATCAGGCTGAGTTAAAAAGTCAAAATGATAAATTGGTCGGAGAGATAATTACACTCAGGATAGAAAATGAGGAATTAGTCCAAAATCAAAGTCGGGTACTTCAGAAGTTAGATTTAAGTTTAGAAGAAGCAAAACGACATGCTCTTGATATTCCCTATCAATCTTTGGATGGGTTATTAAAGAGATATAAACCGACTCAATTATTTTCTAAAGAACCTGTCCATGTTAGTTTGAAAAATCTTTTAACACAAAAAAGAGGGGAAATTAGATTATCTCTTGTCGACGTTGAATCCTGCATTCCGCGTGATACCGAATTGTGGGATACTTTTAATAATCCAGATAAGCCTTGTAAAAATAAACTAATGCATGCTCTTGTTTGGGAGTTAGGGGCTTTATTTAAGCAAGAGTCGTTGGCGTTAGGGAATAGAAGAAACGGGCATCGTATTGGTAAATGACAGCCGACCAATTGTCAACAGGCCCTAAGAATAATAATTTGAAAATGGGTGCTTTATTTTTCGTATAAGTTATTATACACGCTATTAACGCTTAGATCCGTTTAGATGGGAAAGGGAAGTTCCACAATGGAGTTAAATAATTTTTCAGTGAGTCGTATTCTCGCTTTAGATGGTATACGTGGGATAGCTTTTCTCATGGTGTTTTTTCGTCATTTAGGCATCTTACAAACTGGTCATTTCGGTGTTGATTTATTTTTTGTATTAAGCGGTTTTCTTATCACCTCAATACTATTACAAGAACAAAGACGCTATGGCTCAATCAGCATCTCTAAATTTTATTTGAGACGAGCGTTACGACTACTCCCTGCCCTGTTTGCCGTAGTCATAGGTGTTTTGCTTTACACGTTAATCATGCAACCGTTCGCAAAATTTTTATTAGCATTATCTGATGTGTGGCGTATCGTTCTTTATATATGGAATTGGACATTAACCGCAGATTGGCAGCATATTGTTGAACGTCATCAAGAAATGTATACGCATTTATGGTCGTTATCCGTCGAAGAACAATTTTATATTGTTTGGCCTTGTTTGTTACTGGTTCTGCTTCGCGTACCGCGCAAAATAGTGTTGTTATTTTTATTCGCTGGAATTATCGCACCTGCTGTCGCACGATTTTTATTGTGGCATGAAGGCTCCGCTCTTTGGATATATTTTCGTACTGACTTACGCTTTGACAACTTATTATATGGCGCACTGGTTGCGTGGTTATTACACTGGGGATATACACCAAAGGGCATGAGCCGAAAGATTTTATCTTGGGCTGGGTTGATTTCATTGATCGGATTGATAGGTATTGCTATGCCTGATTTCATCACCCATGGAGAAATCTACCACCTAGGATTATTTAGTCTTGTTGCATTATTTTCAGCTGTGACGATTGCTTCTGCAGTCTGGTGTCCTTTACCTCCATTCCGTTGGCTGCTTGAAATGAAGCCGTTGACTTGGATAGGTAAGGTTTCATATGGGTTATATCTCTGGCATTGGCCAGTCATTTTGATGGTGTCGCGCATGACTTATCTTCCAAGTAAACTTAGGGTAGTCCTCACTGTCACTATAATATTATTAGCGATTGTAACAATTTCTTATTATAAACTTGAGCTACCTTTCTTGAAGCTGAAAGATAAGATTGGTCATGCTAAAAAACCACGTCCGTCTGCGTCTGCTGAGACACCTCTAGTTGATGAATTAAGTCCGCAAGTATCATAAATCTGTATTCTGATTGTTGCATTGTTAAACCGCCCTAGTGATTACGAGAATCAATTTTGATAAATAGGTTTGGTTCTATGCCATTCAACTTGCATGCCATCAAAGAAGTTTTTATCGACTATTTTGGGCACACTTAAATGTTTGCCATCGAAGACTACAATTAATACATTTTTGTAATTATACATTTTATTTGTTTCATCAAGAGATCCTGCATTGATCACGCCTTCGTCTTTAAAAATAACTTGCCATTTGCCTAGATAATAATCTCCAGCTGGCTGTGCAGAATTAGTAAATAAACGGATAAAAGAATTATTTTTGAAAATAGTATTAGAATAATTTCTTGACCAATTCTCTGTGCCTATGTGGCCATTTTTTCCTCTATTGACTTTGACTAAAAAATTAAATGATTGGTCTTGTGGAAGAGGTAATTTTTTTAATAATTCGATTAGTTTTATTTGATAGTACGAGTTTTGAAATAAATAATAATTATAATAAAGCGATGTTGTTATTGCAAAAGCCCCTATGCTTGAAACTGATAAGATCACTAGTAGCTTCTGAAAAAAATTTCTCGCTAAAAATTGCGTTACAAAAAAAATAAAAGTGACGTATAGCATAGGCTGAAAGACTTGTTGCAAAAGAAAAGATCGATACCCAGGCAGATAAGTGTCACTACATGATTCAATCATTATAGTTGGTAATGAAATTGCTAACAAAACTACAGCAGTCCAAGCATAATTACTAAATTTATTGATGCTTACTTTATTTTTATGAGTAGCAAGAGTGAAAAATAATAGGAAAACCAGCCAAGAAAATCCAAAAATTATTGCTATTTTGTTAATACCCCAATCATTCTTTTGAAGAGTATAAAAAGCTAAAAGCGAAGGGGGAAAAATGATTTTATAAATACTTAAAAAAAATGCTTTAATCGTTTTCTGGATATCCAAAAAATAAAAAGAATTGAAATCCATTTGTGCCATTTCAAACCAAATCATGTAATAAAGAACAAAAAAAGCAAAAAAGAAAGAAACGTCTGTAAGTGTTTTGATAATTTTATTTTTGAGGTTCCCTGGTGTTCTAAAAATACTTATAAAAAATATCCCGACAATACCGCCAGATTGGGGGAAGTAAGTAGTGAAGGCTATAAAATATAACAAGATTGACATTAGAATATTAAAACTATTGGCGCGATTATTATCGACATGTCGGCAATAAAAATATAAAGAAAGTAAAGTGCAATCAAGTGCAACATAGGCAGACAATGCTGCATTATCGAATTTATAAAAGAAATTCCAAGCAACAATTAATAAAGCAATACTAAACGTATAAAATGTTGTTTTGGTTTTATTTAGTGTATTTAATAATAATAATGAAGTGATCCCTAATATAGGATTAACGAGTAAACCTAAATAAAAGAACGCCCAGTCGGTACTTAAAATAAAAGGTGAAAGAAAATGCCAAATCCAAGGTGCAAGGGGATTACGATAATCTAAGCGCCAAAAATTTCTGACCATGTCTGCAGTAGGGAATTTTTGAATTAAATTCAGCCAAATTCTCTCTTCACCTAGTGCCCATATTCGATAGCCAAAACCCAAATGTAGGTGTTGTGACACATGAAAAAAAATAACATATCCTAATGAAAATAAAATTAATAACATAACCGGCTTTTTTATTTCGCTCATGGTCACTCCATTTAAATAGTGCTGACATCCTAATTAATTAACTTTTTTACTGCAAATGAATTCTATAAACCAACATCATTAGGAGAATTTTTTGGTTTTCTGAAAGCTCGGCGTTGAGGTACATCGGTGAATCATTCATCGACCAATTAGTGGCCAAGGCAGCTGTTGATTATTAGCACACCAAATCAATGTAATATTGACACGGTTTAGTATTTTATATAAGTTGCGGTGAAATTTATAAGAGTTGGCTAATTAAAAGGATTTACGATGACAGATATGGCTAGTGATGACCAGCTAAATTCAGCTGCCAGAAGCAATATCATTAAAAATTGTTTTTTCCTTTGGTCTAATTTACTCATACTTATCCTAACGGCAATACCTCTGATTAATTTTCTTGTCAGTAAATTTTTTGCTAAGCCTCTTTGGTTTGTTCCCAAAGTATATGAGTTAAAATTATACGGTCTAGTCATGGGGCTTTGTGTATTAATCTCTATGCTAGGAAGATATTTTCCTGATTTTTTCCGCAGAAATTATCCAAAGTATCAGTTTTATCTACTCTTCTTCTACCCTGTTGCTGTTACGCTTTACTCATTAATACCTTTTGAATTGATACGCTATCTAAGTGTATTTTCATTGGTTTTAATCGGTGCTGTGTTTTTTATTAATGATTTAGAAAATGTTCATTCAGAACAGAAATCATTTTATAATAAATGGTTTAATCCATTATTATTAGTCTCCGTGGGTGTTTCAATCGCTACACTTTTATATTTTTCTTCTGCTCCCATTTTTACAATAAAATCATCATGGCCATGGATCTTAGGCGTTTTTGTTTCGTTTTTTTTATGTTTAAGATTTATTAATTTAAAATATGGCTATCTTATTTGGCTGTTGCCAATCTTTTTGTTTGTTGTAACTTTCTGGTCCATGGCGGGCACTGATATTACGCATTATGGGTTCTTCTTAGGACCTGTCATTGAAAGCATCTATGGGCATTTTCATCCGCTTGTGCTAGATGCTCAATATGGCGCTGGCTTAACGACGTTTTTAACTCTTTATTTCTTATTAAAGGGAGTAATCTCTTTAAAAAATATGCAATTGTTAATTAAAACGCTTTCATTTATGGAATTTCTCTTGATTTATTTCATCGGAGTTTCTATTTATCAATCAAGGAAAATTGCATTTTTAGCTCTATTAACCGTCCTATTTTATACCTTCTATAGCGTGAATGGTTGGTCATATTATATGGCCCCTTCCATAGGTTCTTTGCGTTTAGGGTTTATTTATTTAATTCTTTTTTGTTATGCCCTCGAAAATAAATTACTTTCAAACAGAAATGTGACCATTCTCACTGCTTTGTTAAGTTCTATCGCCTTTATTTGGTCTTTTGAGTGTGCTATTTACATACTGCCAGCAGTATTCTTTGCTGAATACATGAATAAAAATTTGCGGAAATTTTTGCCGATATTTTCAATCTTTCTAGTTATCGTCATTTCACTTTATCTTTTACCATTTGCACTCCAAGGTGAATGGCCACCTCTATCACGATACTATGAATATGCTATGTTATACGCGAATGGATTTGGTCAAATCTCATTGGGATATAATACCAGTGTATGGTGGCTATATCCGTTAGTTTATGGCTATGTTTTAATTCGAATTATTTCAGGCAGTATTTCTAACAAAATTATTATTGCACTAACAATTTATGGCATCGCCATCTTTACCTATTTTGGAGGTCGCGCACATCCCTCCAATCTATTAAATGTTTCTATTCCCTTTGTTTTACTGAGTATTTATTTAATCTTAAATTTAAATTTACGTTCTACGTTTATTAAACAGTTGGTATTGGTCATATCGATGACCTTTTTTTTCATGGTTAATAATGTATTATATACCGCAGTTGAAATTAATTTAATTGGACAAAAAAATATACCTTTAATCAAAGAATCATTTCTTGCTTTTTTGGGAAAGAATAATCAAATGATGGATTATGACGTAAATTATAAAACTGCAAATCTTACCTGTCCTGCCGATTATGATCCATTAAAAAAATATATCGAAAATAATAGCATTGCTGTAATAAGTCTTAATGACAACATTCTTATTAATTTTTATGCCTGCACGAAATCGCATAATGCTTTACTCATAAATACCTTTGAGGAAACATTTATCAATCCAAGAGCAGTAGCAAGAGTCCTTAATCGAGGGGATAATTTTTTAAATCATTATTTGTTAGTGGATGCTAGTTTGATTGACGATACTTCATTCCCTCCTGATTTAAACCAGTTAATAAATAAAATTCAATTAAAGCGTAATTTAAACCAGTTAATAAATAAAATTCAAGGAGTGAAAACCACTGAAGTAAAAATAAATCAAACTACTTTTATTGTATTTCAATCGACTCGTGCCGCTAGTTTTGCGGCCTCTAACCAAGTTTAATTGAATCTAGATCTAAGAATTTAAGGAGCAATATGAAAGCAGTTATTTTGGCAGGTGGCTTTGGTACACGTATAAGCGAAGAAACTGCAGTTAAGCCAAAACCAATGATCGAGATAGGCGGTAAACCCATCCTCTGGCATATCATGAAGATCTACTCTAGCTACGGTATTAATGAATTCGTGATCTGCTTGGGATACAAAGGTTATGCGATCAAGGAATATTTTGTAAATTATTTTTTACACATGTCAGATGTGACGATTGACATGAAAAATAATGCTACGCAAATTCATCAAAATTATGCTGAACCCTGGAGTGTTACCTTAGTTGAAACAGGCGAGAATACCATGACAGGTGGACGTCTTAAACGCGTTGCCTCCCATTTAACCGATGAAGATTTTTGTTTTACTTATGGCGATGGATTATCGAATGTTGATATTAACAAACTTATTCAACTCCATAAGACGCAAAAAAATTTAGCCACATTGACAGCGATAAGACCGCCTGCGCGTTTTGGTGCGATCGACGTAGAAGGAGATAAAATCACCAGCTTTAAAGAAAAACCTTTTGGTGGTAGTGGTTGGGCGAATGGTGGATTTTTCATTTTATCACCTAAAGTCATCGATTATATTGATGGTGACGATACTGTTTGGGAACGTGAACCGTTAGAACGACTTGCAGAAGAAAATCGTATGGGTGCTTTTCAACATAACGATTTTTGGCATGCCATGGATACATTACGCGATAAAAATTATCTCGAAGAAATCTGGGCATCTGGCAAAGCACCCTGGAAGCTCTGGTAATGGAAACAGCATTTTGGAAAAATAAAAAAGTTCTTATCACAGGACACACAGGCTTCAAAGGAAGTTGGTTAGCTTTTTGGTTACACTCAATGGGCGCGAAAGTCATTGGGTTTTCATTGCCAGCAGCGACTCATCCCAACTTATTCGAATTAGTGCAATTAAAAGAGATTGTCACTTCTTATGAAGGTGATATTCGTAATTTTGATGCGCTGCATGCTATCATTACTAAAGAAAAACCCGAAATTATCTTTCATTTAGCAGCTCAATCGTTAGTTCGCTATTCTTATGCCAATCCAATTGAAACTTATTCTACTAACATAATGGGTACGATCAATTTGCTTGAGGCACTTCGCCAGGTAAATTGTGCTCGTGTGGCTATTATTGTGACGAGCGATAAATGTTACGAGAATGTTGAGCGAAATGCTGGCTACAAAGAAAATGAACCGATGGGTGGGCATGATCCTTATAGCAGTAGCAAAGGATGCGCGGAAATTGTTACTACAGCTTATCGCCGATCTTACTTTGAATCAGACAACGCACAACCACTTTTTGTTGCTTCCGTTCGAGCTGGTAATGTAATCGGCGGTGGTGATTGGGCTCTTGATCGATTAATTCCTGATTTTTTCCGCGCCCTGCTGGCAAGACAACCTCTTAGAATACGCAACCCTCACGCTATTCGTCCCTGGCAACATGTTTTAGAACCACTTTCTGGTTATCTGTTACTAGCCGAACGTTTGTGGCACGAAGGTAATGTATTTACTGGAGGCTGGAATTTTGGTTGCAAAGATAATGACGCAAAACCAGTTGAATGGATTGCTGATTATTTGACAAAACAGTGGGGGGATGGCGCTAGTTGGGAATTAGATGCTGCACATGTAAAACTGCATGAGGCACATTATCTGAAATTAGACATCAGCAAGGCACTATCTAAGTTACAATGGCAACCACGCTGGTCGATAGAAACAGCACTTCTCTCAACAATTGAGTGGTATAAGGCTTACTATAATAAAGCTGATATTCGGAATATGATGTATAGCCAAATTAGTGCGTACCAAGGATCATAAAATTGAATTTGTAATAAAAGGATTGTTAATCATGAATAATACGTTCGAAATTGAATCGTGCGAAGTATGCGGGACCAATGAACTTGTTTCGGTACTCGATCTTGGGTTGCACCCAATGTGTGATGATTTGGTACCCGTGGGTGATGATAGAATTTGCCACGAATACCCTATTGAAATTTTATATTGTGAAAATTGTGCCACTGCACATCAGCGGTTCCAAGTTCCTAAGCAAACATTATTTCCATCTACATATCATTATCGCGCTAGATTTACAGCGGACGTATTAAATGGCATGTCGAAATTGGTCGATGCATGCGAAGAACGTTATGGTTCATTGCAAGGTAAAAAAGTGTTGGATATTGGTTGTAATGATGGCAGTTTACTTAATTTTTTTAAAAATAAAGGCTGCATCACTATCGGTGTTGAACCAACAGGTGCGGCAAGCGATGCAAAGAAAAATGGGCATGCTGTTTATAATGCATTTCTATCCGAAGATATCGCGCGCGAAATTTTAAAAGATCATGGAAAGCCAGATATCATCACTTTTACTAATGTTTTTGCGCACATTGAAAATTTACCCGCTGTGATTAATGCGTTGAAAGTATTAGCCTCAGCAAATTTAATGATTGTGATCGAAAATCATTATCTTGGATCTGTATTTGAGCGTAATCAATTTGATACTTTTTATCATGAGCATCCAAGAACTTACAGTTATACTTCATTTTTACATATCGCCAAGAGTATCGGTTTAACATTACAAGATGTCGAATTTCCCGCGCGTTATGGTGGAAATATTCGTGTATTCATGGGAAAAACATTAGCGTCTGGTGCAGCAAATCAGCATGAAAAAATACTGGCTGAAGAAAAGCATTATTTGAAAAAATTTGCAGAAATGCGAAGAAAAATTCAAAAATGGAAAGAGAATAAAAGTGAATTGTTGAAATCTATCACTGAACCAAATAAAAAAATACGTGGTAAAGCTTTTCCTGGGCGTGCCGCTATTCTCATAAAAATGCTTGGAATAGATGAAAGTATTATCTCAGCGGTTTTTGAAAAACCTGGCTCAATGAAGATTGGTCATTACATACCAGGAACACGCATCCCCATTCTTTCAGATGATGAACTTTTTGCTAGTGATAAAAAAGAAGAAGATATTATAAATTTTTCCTGGCACATATCTGATGAAATAAAAGCGTATCTATCTAAGAATGGATATCATGGTAAAGTGATTGATGTATTGAGTGCAGATGATTTCTAATCATTATTGGAGGAGCTTACCTTGGAAGGAAATTTAGTAGTGAAGCCAAGCGAACTGAATCTGCCAAAGAAATTAATCTCTGTCATCATTCCTGTTTACAATGAAGAAGAAAATATTGATAGAGCGTATCATGCGATTGTTGATGAATTTAAAAAGCATACTGATCTTGATTATGAAATTATTTTTACTGACAATGCCAGCCTAGATCGTTCTTTCGAAAAATTAAGCCAAATTGCTTCACAAGACTCCCGCGTTAAAGTCTTGCGATTTGTCCGTAATTTTGGTTTTCAGCGCTCCATTTTGACAGGTTATCGCTATGCCAAAGGCGATGCAGCGATTCAAATTGACTGCGATTTAGAAGATCCGCCTTCTGTTTTTAGTGATTTTATTCGATTGTGGCGAGCCGGTCATGATGTTGTGATTGGGATTCGTTCGCAACGTATCGAACCGCTTTATATGATTTATCTTAGACGCTTATATTACAAAATATTAGATCGAATTTCAGATTCGACTTCACATAAAGTTGACGCAGGTGATTTTAGATTAGTAGATAGATCGGTCTTGAATCATTTACATAACATTAATGATGCGCAACCGTATGTTCGAGGTCTTATCTCTGAATTTGCACGTAACCAAATCGGTGTTCACTATCAACGAAATAAACGTGAATATGGTAAAAGTAAATTTCCTTTTAGACAATTAGTTAGATTGGCATCAGAAGGAGTTTATGCGTGCTCAACTACGCCATTACGAATGGGAACGTACTTGGGCACGACCATCGCAGTACTAACATCCGTCATGATGTTTATATATCTAATATTGCGTCTTTTTTCTCATACGACTATTCCTGCGGGTTTTACAACAACAACTATTTTAATTCTATTTGGTATTAGTTTAAATGCAGTGTTGTTGGGAATTATTGGCGAATATGTTGGAAGAATATATACACAGCTACGCAGTCGGCCTCTTGTTATTATCTCGGACGCCTTAAATTTTAATAATGACAATGTAATGTCACACCATGGGAAGAATTAAATATGGACTTTAATCAGCACAAAAACTCGTATGTGAAAACAATAGAAGATTCACTACGCTTCAGTGGCAAAGAACATGACTTTTTTACGCAAGTTAAAGCTGATTTTCTGAATGATATAATTAAACAGCATTTACCAAACGTACAGAAACCTCAGCTATTGGATATTGGCTGTGGACATGGCTTAATTCATAAACATCTTAAAAATAAGGGTCTGGATATAGTAGGGATTGAAGTTGCTGATGAAGTGCTCGAACTCGCTCGATCAGAAAATCCTGAAGTACGCTATCTCAGCCACGATGGTAAGGTTCTTCCATTTGAATCCCAACAATTCGATGTCGCAATTGCCATTTGTGTCATGCATCATGTTCCTCCTCCGGAATGGAATGCGTTTTTAGCTGAAATGAAACGGGTGTTAAAACCAGGTGGTATAGCCGTAATCTTTGAACACAATCCTTATAATCCGTTAACACGTTATATCGTGGCGAATAATGTGCTTGACGAAGATGCGGTATTGTTGACTAGCTTCAGTTTGAAAAAAATGATGAATAGAGCTGGATTTGCAAGTGTGAAAAATAGAAATATCCTTTTCACTCCTTTTGCTCATCCTCTATTTCGCTGGCTTGATAAAGTCTTGGGGCGTGTTCCATTGGGTGCTCAATACTATTCAATTGGCAAGGTATAGAAAACATGCATCGTCCTGAATCCGTTTTAGCCGTCATAGGCGGAAGTAGATGGGGACAACTGATCATTTCTATTCTTGCAAATATGCAATTACCTTTCGATCGTGTGATTGTGATCTCGAAAATGAATGCCGCTCAAGTTCAATTAAAAATTGCTGAATTAGCAGCAACCTCATCTATCCGATTTGAGCTTATGCCCACATTGAGTGAGGCGCCTGCTAATTATAATATTCAAGCTGCCATTGTTGTGAACGCAGCGAAACAGCATTTTGAAACAGCGCACTCACTTATTAAGCGAGGCATTCACGTACTGATTGAGAAACCGATTGTGCAGTCGCTTTCCGAAATGCAAATTTTAATTGAAGAAGTTTCGCAAAATAATGTTTGCATAGTTCCTGGTTTAAGTTATCGATTCTGTTCTTACCTGAAAAATTTTTCTAATGAAATTTTTGCTAGAGGTGTCCCAAGAAGCTTCAGTCTGGAATGGATGGATTCAACAAACGAAGTGCGTTATGGCCAAGTTAAAAGACATGACGCAGCCATTAATATTGTTCAGGATGTGATGTCGCATATTTGGACTATATTGTCTGTCGTCTTTCGATCACAACAAATTAATATTAACAATTGTTTGTCGCATGATCAGGCTGGCAATCAAGCTAGCCTCAGTGCATCAATTGACGATATCCATGGCAACGTGTTGTTAGAACGTTGTGGCGCGCATCGTAAGCGGAAGCTAACTGTTCAACTGGATACAGGCGCTATAAGTCTGGATTTTTCTATCGAACCTGGAATGATTGCTGTTGATAAAAACCAATTTTCAGCAGATGTGGACTGGAAAAAAACGCCCACTCCTTTGACTCGTCAACTTGAATATTTCTTTTCACTTATTTCAACCGGCTCGAGCTCGTTGAGTGAAGATTTGCAGTGTTGTTTGAAGTCA